>JACDBF010000410.1 GCA_013695055.1 Actinomycetota bacterium | reverse complement strand
CAGTCGTCGGGGTTGGTGGTGTTGGGGAGGTCTTCGTTCTCGCGGTACTCCTGATGGATGGCCGAGATCATGTCCTGCTCGTTGATGCCCTTACCTCCGCCGGCGATCGCTCGCTTGATGGCCATCTTCTTGGCGCGCCGCACGATGTTCTCGATCATGGCGCCCGAGGAGAAGTCCTTGAAGTAAAGCTCTTCCTTGTCGCCGTTGGCATAGGTGACCTCGAGAAAGCGGTTTTCGTCTTCGTCCGAGTACATGCGGGCGACGGTGGCCTCGATGATGGCCGCCACTGCCGCCTCTGTGGAGCCGTGGATCTTTATCTCATCGGGAGAGATGGGAAGAGTGGTCGTGAGGTACTTCGAGTAGATGTCGGTGGCGGCCTCTTCGTTGGGGCGCTCGATCTTGATCTTCACATCGAGCCGGCCGGGCCTCAGGATCGCGGGATCGATCAAGTCTTCGCGGTTGGACGCGCCGACGACGATCACATTCTTCAGGCTCTCGACGCCGTCGATCTCGGCGAGCAGCTGCGGGACGATCGTCGACTCGATGTCGCTCGAGATGCCCGAGCCTCTGGTTCGGAACAGCGAATCCATCTCGTCGAAGAACACGATGACGGGAACGCCTTCTTCAGACTTCTCCTTGGCGCGCTGAAAGATGAGCCGTATCTGGCGTTCGGTCTCGCCGACGTACTTGTTCAAGAGCTCGGGGCCCTTGATGTTCAAGAAGTATGAGCGGCGGTCGCTGCGCCCGTACTTGGCCGCCACCTGCTTGGCGAGCGAGTTTGCCACCGCTTTAGCCACGAGAGTCTTGCCGCATCCCGGGGGCCCGTAGAGGAGCACTCCTTTGGGGGGGTCGAGCTCGTGCTCTTTGAACAGCTCGCCATGGAGGAACGGGAGCTCGACCGCATCGCGTATCTCTTCGATCTGCGGATAGAGGCCACCGATGTCTTCGTAGGCGATGTCGGGGACCTCTTCGAGGATGAGCTCTTCGACCTCGGGCTTGGGCAGGCGTTCGATGACGTGACCGGATTTGGGTTCCAGCAGCAAGCTGTCTCCGGCTCGAAGTCGCATCTCGAGCAACGGCTGTGCCAGCTCGACCACGCGCTCCTCGTCGGACCGCGCCGTAACGAGGGCGCGAAGGCCATCTTCGAGGACCTCTTTCAGGATCACGACCTCTCCTTGGATCTCGAAGTCACGGATGCCGATGACGTTGAGAGCCTCGTTCAGCATGACCTCCTGGCCCCGCTTGATCTCGCCCATCTGAACTTCTGGCGAGACATGCACGCGCAGCTTGCGCCCGTTCGTGAAGACATCGGCGGAATCCTCGTGGGGCTCGAGGAAGATCCCGTAGCTGGAAGGTGGTTGGGTCAGCTTCTCGACTTCTTCCTTGAGGGCGGTCAGCTGATCGCGGGCGTCCCTGAGCGTAGAGGCGAGGCGTTCGTTGTTGTCGCGCGCCATCTCGAGCTCGGCGTGGGCCTCGGCGATCTGACGTTCCAGCAGGTGAATCTGCCGTGGCGCCGCGTCGGTCCGGCGGCGGCTCAAAGCGAGCTCCTCTTCGAGGAGCTTCAGCTGTCCGCGAAGCTCTTGGACCTCTCTGTCGTACTCCGAAATCCTGCGCTCTAGGCTCTCGTTAGAGACCGTCATCACCTCCCCGATCGGGGCTCAAGCCTACCCTTGCCGCTTCGGAAACCTTTGTATCTCTATATGTCGTCGGCTTTCGGGCGGTGATTATGAAGCCCGTGTGCGCCACCATTCTGTGGTCGGGTCGGACCGACGCCCCCTCGATGTTCCAGGTCCTGACCAGGCCTTCGAGAGTCTGGACCAGAACGAAGCCCGATTTGCGCAAGGCGGCGACGGTTTGCTGGACCTGGGGAATGGTCGGCAGGTAGCTGCAAAGTATCCCGCCCGACCGGAGCGCGTCGGTGGCCGGGCCCACCGCTCTCCACGGTTCCGGCAAGTCGAGCACGATGCGGTCGACGGGACCCGGCTGGCTTTCCTCGAACACGTCGCCCACGCGCAGGTCCACGTTTTGGGGCCCCGCGTCCGACGACGAGTACCACGTCCGCAAGTTGCGTACGGCCTGAGCGTGATGGTCCTCGCGAAGCTCGTAAGAGATGATCCGGCCCGATTCGCCCACGGCCCGGGCGAGCCCCAGCGTGAGCGCCGCCGACCCGCTTCCTGCCTCGAGCACCGTGGCCCCCGGGAAGATGTCGGCGTAAACGAGGATGAGGCCGATGTCTTTGGGATAGACGACCTGCGCGCCCCTTTTCATCTTGAGGATGTAGTCCGCGAGCGTGGGCCTGAAAGCGAGAAATCTCCCGCCGCCCGAGGCCCTCAAGGTCACGCCCTCATCGCCCCCGATGAGCTCGTCGTGCCCCACTATCCCGACGTGCGAGTGAAACTCGGCCCCGGCCTTGAGCTCGATGAGGTAACGCCGCCCGCGTCCGTCGATGAGGAGGACGCGCTCGCCCTCTTCGAGTGGCTGGGCCTCGTGGGTCACCTAGAGCGCCGGCGGCGCGCCGGGCGCCGAGGGGTGACGCCCTGGTCCCTGCGATGGTGCGCCAGCGCTTTGGTCTTGCAGAACGAGCAGACGGGATCGGCCGGCCCTCCGGCGACTGTGGGGGCTCCGCAATTCGTGCACGCGACGACCACTGCGTCGTCCTGCTGGTCTGCGAAATGGTGGGCCGCCCGTTTGAGGAAGCCGAAATACATCTGGTGCTTGGTGCCCGGAGAGGACTCCTCGATCAACGTGATGGCCTCTTTGTAGAGGTGCTGGGTGTTGCCGTCGACCATGGGGCACTCCTCGACGATGTAGTCGATCCCCGCCACGAGCGCGTAGGCCGCGCTCTCTCGCTCGGCGACTCTGACGAGCGGCTTGACCTTGCGCACCAAGGCGGGGGGTGTGCCGGCATCGCCGCCCAATACTCTTTCCTCGAGAACGGGGGCCTGGCGTCCGAGCATGTCGATGTTCCAGTGGAGGACGTTGCCGAACAGCGTGGCGACTTCGTCATCGAGGTTGTGGCCGGTGACCAGCACGTCGAAGCCCTCTTCCAGCGCCGCCCGGTTGAACTCGTAGCGCTTGTTGAGGCCGCACCCCGAGCACGGGACTCGGCCGGTGAGCTGGGCAAGCTCGGGAACCGTGTAGCCGTGCTCGTCTTCCAGCGAGCGAACGATCAGCTTGGCGCCGCGGCTCGCGGCGAAGTCTTCCGCCGCCTTGCGAGAACGAGACGAGTACCCGCCGATACCGAGGCTCAGGTAGAACCCGGTCGCGTCGTACCCGAGGGCGAGCAGGATGTCCCAAAGAGCGAGCGAGTCCTTTCCCCCCGACGCGGCCACGAGCAGTCGGTCGTCGTGCCCGAACATCTTGAACTCTTTGATTGCCCGGGCTACCTGGTTGCGGATGTGGTCGAGGAGATGGGGGCCGCAGAACGCCGCGTTGTGCCGCCGAATGTCGACGACTGCGTGCTCGAGACAGACCTTGCACCTCATCGCGATCCCCCCGAGAGCACGGGTCGTATCTCGAGCTCGTCCTCTTGTGAAAGGGCCTCGTCGCGCGTGAGCAGCGTGTGATCTCGAATCACCAGCACCGCCTCGGGAACGATCTCCAGCCGGCGCAACAGCGAGACGACATCGGAAGGCCCCGAGACGTCGACGACGCGGTCCGGATTCCGGAGCTTTACCTTCATCGGGCAAAGCCTAATGGGCTTGGAGCGAGCCCCCGGTGCCGACTGGGTGATGAGTGGCGCTATGCGACATCTGTCACCCACTCGGCGAGGGTTGCTCGCTCGGTTCGGCTACTCGTTGGGCTGGCCGAACTGAGCGGGCCGGGCGACGAGCTCGGCCGACAGAGTCCTGGTTCCGTCGTTCGAGACGACCGTGAGCTCGATGCTGTCGCCGGGGGCGTACTGAGCCGTCTTTTCGATCAAGGCGGCGGGCGACGCGATGGCCTCCCCCTCGATAGCGGTGACGACATCGCCGGGCTCCAGGCCCGAGCTTTCGGCGGGGCTCTCGGGCAGGACACCCGCAATGAGGGCGCCGGGGCTATCAGTATCGAGCTCGAGCTGCGAGCGGATTGCGTCGTCCACCGGCTGCAGATAGACCCCGAGCCATGGCTTGTCTTCGGGCGGCTCCGCCAAGATCTCCTCTATGACCGGAAGCGCCGAATCGATGGCGATGGCGAAGCCGATGTTCTCGGCCGCGCCGGCCTGGGCCGCAGCGGAGTTGATTCCGATCAGCCGCCCGTTGCGATCCACGAGAGCTCCCCCGGAGTTGCCGGGATTGATGGCGGCGTCGGTCTGGAGGACGTTCTCGAGGCTCACGCCGCCCTGGGCCGGATCGCCCACCCGGATGTTGCGTTCGGTCGCTGAGATGACTCCGCTGGTGACCGTGGCCCCCAAGCCCAGAGGGAAGCCGACCGCGATGACCTCGTCGCCGAGCTCGAGCTCCGACGAAGTCCCGATTTCGAGCGCAGCGAGGCCGGAGGCATCCACACGAATGACGGCGAGATCGCGCTCGGGCGCGGTTCCGATCACCGTTCCCTCGAGCCGCTTGGTGTCCTCGCCGTCCGGCACCACGATCTCGACGCTCGTCACGTCGGCCACGACGTGGTTATTGGTGACGATGATCCCGGACGAGTCGATGACCACGCCCGAGCCTTCGCCCTGGCCCTCCCGGAAACCCTGAACGGTCGGCGAGAGGCTCGTGACCCTGACGTTCACGACCGACGGAAGAACGCGGGCGATGACGTCGGAGAGCCCAGAGTGGGGAGGGGCGACATTGCTCTGCTCGATGTCGACGGGATCGGACGGGGAGTCCTGGGCCGAGGGCTGAGTGGTGGCGCGCACCGAGCAAGCGGTCGACACCAGCATGAGGGCGACGACCGCCGACATGGCTCGTTTCGCTGGGAGGGTTCTCGTTGCCGCCGGGGAGCTCATAAGGGGAAGGATAGGTGCACCGGCGGCGTACGAGAGCTGGAGAAGCGGTTGCTTAGGAGCTTCTTAGCGACCGGGTCGGAGCTTCCTAGCGACCGGGGTCACCCGGCACGCGATCACGCGGAAGGGTAGTCCGCGGCCGCGATCTCGAGCTCGCCGCCCTTTACGCCGCCGAGGGCGAACACTATTAGATAGGCCCCGGGCTCCAGGTCGATTGGTGTGCTGATCTCGTCCCTCTCCTCGGTGGGGGCTTGGAGGCCCCATATCGAAATCTCGTGCTTCGGCCCTTCGTAGATCACCTCTTTGGTCTCGGGGTCCACCAGGTACCACTGCTCGGGATAGTGGCCCGCGGGCGCCGACCACATGCGCGTTACTCGAAACGGAAGGGTGCGTTGCTTGCGAAGGGCTATCCCGTTCTCGCCGTCGGACAACCGGGCCGGTGTGACGGCCGCCGATATCACTTTGCGCTGAGAGCCCCCGATGTCGGCTTCGAACTCGGTGAAAACCATCAGTCGACGACATGGAGATCGACGATCCGTGGCCGGCCGTCGATGTCTGACCAGCGCGAGTCGACCAGCGTGACGCGGTCCTCCCCCGAGTAGTTAATGCGCGCCGTCCACGCCTCACCCGAGGCCTCGACCGAGTCCACGGCCACCGCCTTCACGGGCCTCGGCAAGCGCTTCATCACGCCCGGCGCTTGTGCCATCGCCGGCTCGCTGAGGTCCTCGGAAGCGCGCGACAAGTCGCCCCCAAGCACCGCACGAGCGTGCGCCAGCGCGTGCTCCCTCACCGCTTTTTGATCCATGATCCTGCCAAGGTATCCGCTTTTGCCCCACGGCAGGGGCGCCGCCGTAGGCTCTGGTCCCATGTGCCTGTTCTGCCGGATCGCCTCGGGCGACACGCCG
>JACDBF010000406.1 GCA_013695055.1 Actinomycetota bacterium | reverse complement strand
GCTCTCGAGGTGGCGGCCGATTAGATCATCGACCTCGATGGCCGCCCACGTTTCGGCGCCCGGCTCGGACGTATGGAATGAGAACTCTCCTCGGCGCCACAAGAAGAGCTCGAAAATGGCCTCTTCGATCTCTTCGCGAAGGGAGTCATCGAGCTGCTTGCGGGCGACGAGGCCACGCTCCACCAGATAGATCCCGAGGTCTTCCCCCGTGGTCGCGCACGCCTCGGTAGCTCGCTGAAGCTGCTGATGAGTCATGGCTCCGCCGCCTATCAGCTTACGTCCGAAGCCCTCTTGCGAAAGTGAGCTTTCTGCGTGCACGACGGCTCCCAGCCTGAAGAGCACCCGGCAACTCTCCTGTCCCTTGCTTGCCCGGAATTCGCCGCTCTTGCGGGTCTTACCAATGACCTTGAAGACTTCGGGCGGCGAGATGTCGTCGATAGTTCCGTTGAGCATGTAGTCGGTGTCTCCTCAAGTAGCGATCCGTCGCGATCTGACGCAAAACGCACGGATACTAGTGTGCCCTTACTATCTACCGGACTATCTACCGGCGGAATTTGCCCCGTCTTCCGGTTTCCGGACGAAGCTCCTGAAGCTCGCGAGCCAGCTCGTCGGACTGAGTGCGCGCCCGCTGTAATTCCGCTTGCCACCAGCGCGACAGCGTCGTCAGGTCGGCCAGCTCCTGTTCGGCAAGCTCCCTCTGGCGCCGCTCGGCTGCAAGCGACGTGCGCAAACCCTCGTTTGCCTGCTTTGTCTCTTCGAGGTCTTGTTCGTTTGATGGGTGGCTCTTGACATAGGCCTCGAGGTCCGCCGTCCGCCGGCGGAGTGACGCGAGGTCCGCCCGAAGCTTTCCGTTCTTAGTGGAGACGCTCTCAAGCTCGGCAAGCGATCCGGTGACTTTCTTGAGCTGCGTTTCCGACTGGGTTCGACGGACGTGCTCGGCTCCAAGCTTTGCAAGCAGAGCTTCGTGTCTCTCGAGCGCGTTTCTCAGGTCGGCCCGTAGTCGCTTAGCGTCGGCGTCGTCGTCGTGCTTCGATTGCGACCGGCGCAAATCCTTGAGATGCGGCCACTTCGACCCAACGGCCTCCTCGAGCTTGCGATTTCTCTCCAGCTCTTGATCGAGACGCTTCTGCAGAACGTCTCGATCACGACGCGCCTCAACTAGGTGGGAGAGCAGCAGCTCCTTTTCCGGCGTGTCGGCAGCCCCCGCCGACTCCCAAGTGACGCTTACCTCATCCTTGCCGGTGCTGTTCGGATCGATCAATTCTGCCCCCTGCGGATTCGACTTCGAGTATCCCACCGGAGGCGCGGAGCGTCGACGCCCGGGACGTGAAATATTGGCCATTCCCTCTAGTCATTTG
Organism: Actinomycetota bacterium; assembly: GCA_013695055.1. GTDB lineage: Bacteria > Actinomycetota > CADDZG01 > CADDZG01 > WHSQ01 > JACDBF01. Next base: position 1,064 of record JACDBF010000406.1, on the reverse strand, counting down.
TAGCGATCGAGCCCGCTGCCCGACCCGGAAAAGAATCAGCCTTGAACCACGACCTGAAAGAGATCGTTCCAGGCCTCCTCCTCGTCCGGAGACAACACCTTGTAATCATGCAGGTTGGCTTTCATCTCGGTCGTCGGGAAGACCAGCGGGCTTGATGCCAGGGACTCGAGATAGGCGGCGTCGGCCGGCTTCTTGGCTGCGTCCGCATGCTTCAAGATGACTTCGCGTCCTGCGGGTACAGGGGAGATGTAACCTACCCACTCGGTTATCTGGGCGGCGATCTCGGGATCGTAGACGAAGTCCATGAACGCGTGAGCGTCGCGCGGATGCGCGGCTCCGAGTGGAATCTGAAGAGGGGTCGCCCACAGCATGCCGCCTTCGTCGGGCACTACGAACCGGATGTCCGGATCGCCGAGCTGGAGCTGGAAGATATCTCCAGACCATGCCATCGTCGCCCACAGATCGCCGCGCGAGAGGCCGTCGATGTACTCGTTCCCGTAGTAGCCGCGCACGATGCCGGCTTCTCTTTGGTCGAGCAGCTTGCGTTGCGCTCTCTCGGCATCGTCGAGGGTCGCCTCGAGCGGCTCGACGCCGAGGTCCAACAAAGTGAGATTCATCGTGTCGACCATCTCGGTCAGCATTCCGACGTGCCCGGCGAAGCGGTCGTCCCAGAGATCGGAGACCGAACCAAGCTCTCTGCCCGTGTGCCGGCGGTTGTACGCGATGCCGGTGATCCCTCCCTGCCACGGCACGCTGTGAGCATTGCCGGGGTCGTAGGCCGGATCGCGAAAAGACCCGCCGAGGTTGGCCGTCACATTGGGCAGCAGCGAGTGGTCGAGCTTCTCCAACCACTCGAGTTGCACCATCTTGCCGACGACCCAGTCCGATAACGTCGTAATGTCCCAGCCGGTCGGCCGCCCTTGTCTAAGAGGCTCCTGGATGGCAGCGAAGAATTGCTGGTTGTCGTTGATGACTTCCTTATAGGTGACCTCTATCCCCGTCTCTTTCTCGAACATGTCGAGGGTGGGGCTGCGCCCGTGGGCTTTGTCGATGTAGAGGGGCCA
>JACDBF010000403.1 GCA_013695055.1 Actinomycetota bacterium | reverse complement strand
GAGCAATTGTCGCAAAGCTCCGAAGCCGCCGAGTCGATCGAGTCCCTCGACATGCGCGGTCTGACGGGCGCAGCCGGGCCGATGGGAGCAGTCGTCATCTTCGGAGTCGACCCGGAGCGCATGCAAGATGAGTTCAACACCGATTTCACCAGTGAGCTGACCGCGGCCTCGGGCGGGATCCTTAGCCGGTCGACGGTCGCAGGAGTGCCGGTCTACTCGGTCACGCTCCCGCAAGGTTCGGCGTCGATTTTCTTCGATGAGCAAGAGGGCATGATCTTCTTTGTCACCGTTACCAACCCCGCGGTCGCTAACACCGTCACCGAGGGCCTGATCGAATCGAACATCTAAGATCGTCCAAGTCTGTCCGGCAAGAAATCATCCCTCGCCCGTCTCGAGGGGATGGGCGTACAGATCGAGGGCCATCCAGATGGTCTTGGAGAAGGGGTAGAAGGCGACGGGTAGCAGGCCGTTAGTTACAAGCCCGATGAGCAGCAGGGGCGTCCAAGCAATGTCGGGAAGCGTCAGTAGAACCGTGCCGATGAACAGAAGGAAGAACCACGCCTCGCAAACTGCGATGTTCACGATCATGGCACCGGTCCAATAGCCTTCTTCCCGCTCGAATGAGTAGCCGCAGACATCACAGCGAGGTTTCATCTCGAAATAGGTGCGGAAAGCCTTGCTTTGGCCGCAGCGCCCACAGCGCCGTCCAAAGCCTTTTCGCAACTGCCGAGCGAGACCTCGTGTGGTCTCGGGGGCCAAGGTCACTTACTCCCTCTTGGGCGTGTCAACTGAGGGATTGTGCGCCCAGCTTCTGAGCTCTCGATGAGCTGGCCGAGTCGTTTCAGCCTGGTCTCCTCCTTCTTAGCGCTCATGACGCGCCACATCGCTGTTCTTTGATACCAGGCGGCTTGACTTTGGAAGAAGCTCCAAGCTTTTTTGTTGGCGCGAAACTGCCGTTCGAAGGCTTCGTCGAGCTTGATCTCGTCCTTCTGCTCATACGAGTAGATCTCGGATTTCTTCTTCGTGCGCTTCGCGAAGGCTCGCAAACCCGCGGGCTCCATGAGTCCCAGACGAGTGAGCTCCTTGACGCGTGCGATATTTATGGAGCTCCAGATGCTCGTGGGTCTGCGCGGCGTGAACCTTATGAAGTAGCTGACGTCATCGATCCTCTTTGATCGTCCATCAATCCACCCAAAACACAGAGCTTGGTCTACGGCTTCGGGCCAGGTGATGCTCGGTATACCGGACCCCTTCTTGTAGAAGCCGACCATGAGCTCCTGAGAGCTTTCGTGATGCTTCTCGAGCCACCCACGGAGCTCAGGAGGTGCAGCGAAGAATGTGGGCTTCATACGGGCCTCTATCGTATCTGCGCGACGGGCTCTCTTTTGGGGTCCACGTTCTCCAGAAGAACAGGCTCGGGCCGCAGATCCAAACGACGCAGTAACTGAGCGTTGGCCGCTACGACGATCGTGGACAACGACATGAGGATCGCCCCTACCGCGGGGGACAGAGTTACGCCCGCCCAGGCGAGCACTCCCGCCGCAAGCGGGATCGCGAAAGCGTTGTATCCAGTCGCCCACACGAGGTTCTGAACCATCTTGCGGTACGCAGCCTTGGAAAGCTCGATCACCCCGACCACCGATCGGGGATCGTCCGAAGCGAGGATCACTCCGGCGGATTCGATGGCCACGTCGGTGCCGGCCCCGATGGCTATCCCTACGTCCGCTCGGGCGAGAGCCGGCGCATCGTTGACCCCGTCGCCAACCATCGCCACTCGGTGTCCCCGCTTCTGGAGATCCGCCACCGCCGAATCCTTGTCGCCGGGAAGGACTTCGGCGAAGAATTCGTCGATGCCGAGCTCTTTCGCGACGGCAGCCGCGACCTGCTTGGCATCGCCGGTGATCATCGCGACCTTCACACCTAGCGCGTGGAGCGAACGTATCGCCTCGTGGGATTCCCTGCGGACCTCGTCCTCGAGCGCGAAGGCGCCGAGCACGCGGTCGCCTTCGATGAGGAAGAGCACGCTCGCGCCGCGGTTCTTCCACATCTCCACCTCATCGTGGAGCTCTGCAGGCAGGTGTGCGGACCGCTCTTGCATCAGGTTCGGTCCTCCGATTACTAGCGTGCGTCCGTTCACCACCGCTTGGACCCCCAGTGCGGTCATGGACCGGAACTCCGTTGCTTTGGGCACCTCACCTTTGTCTCTTGCAGCGGTCACTATCGCTCGGGCGAGAGGGTGTTCGCTGTCGGACTCAACCGCACCCGCTAGTCTGAGTACTTCATCTCCTGCCCCTGCGGGGCTGATGACTGCGGCTACCACATGTTGCGCGGCGGTCAGCGTCCCGGTCTTGTCGAACAGCACCACGTCTACTTCCCGCATGCGCTCGAGCGCGAGACGGTCCTTGACCAAGATCCCGTTCCTGGCCGAGAGAGCGGTTGAGATCGAGATCACGAGCGGGATCGCGAGCCCCAATGCGTGCGGGCAGGCGATGACGAGCACGGTGACCGTTCGTTCGATCGCGCTCTTGGGTTCGCCGAAGATTGTCCACGCTACATAGGTGATCAATCCCGCGGTCGAGGCGACGTAGAAGAGGAAGCCCGCTGCCCGGTCGGCCAGGGCCTGAGCCCTCGAGCTCGAGCTTTGAGCTTCCTCGACCAGGCGGCGGATGCCCGCTAGAGCTGTGTCGTCTCCCACTGCGTCGACTTCGATCCGAAGCGCTGAATCCGTGGCGATGGTTCCTGCCGTGACGCGGTCACCCGCTGCTTTCGCCACGGGTCGGGACTCACCGGTGAGCATCGACTCGTCGACGTCCGCGCCTCCTTCGACCACGTGGCCGTCCGCGGGGATCCTTGCACCGGAACGCACGAGCACGACATCGTCTTCACGCAGATCCGACACCGCCACGGTCTCTACTCCGTGTTCGGTGACCCGCTCGGCGTCATCGGGCAACAGCTCTGCCAGAGCAGCAAGAGCGTTGCTCGCTTGGCCGATCGCCTTCATCTCCTGCCAGTGCCCAAGCAGCATGATCGCGATCAGAGCCGCGAGCTCCCACCAGAAGTCGAGATCGACGGCGCCGAATTCCGTTGCGAGGCTGGCGACGAAGGCCACCGCGATTGCCAGTCCGATCAACAGCATCATCCCGGGTTGCCGTAATCTTGCTTCTTGGACCGCTCCGGTGAGGAAGGGCCAGCCCCCGTACACGAAGATGGCGGTGCCGAGCGCCGGCGAGATCAAGGCGCTGCCAGTGAAATCGGGAGCGCTGTAGCCGAGGAGCTCCTGGAACATCTCGCTGAAGAAGATCACCGGGACCGTCAGCGCCAGGGTGATCCAGAACCGATCCCGGAATTGAGCTGGGTCGTGGTGGCTGTGATCCTGATGCCCGTGATCGCCGGAGCCGTGGCCGGCGCTCTCGGCCTTTGCCTCGTGCCCCAAGGCAGCGTTGCCGTGCGTTGAAGGATTCTCGTGCTGGGCGTCGTGTCCGTGGGTCAATGTCATGCGGTCGCCTCCTTGCGCTACCGGATTGACTTACCATACCCCCCTAGGGTATACAGATGTCAAGCCCATATTTCCCGCCGAGTGGGTGGTGAATGGCGATATGCGCCACCTGACACCCACTCGGCGGTCGAGGGGTGGTGTCGAACGAAAGGAGCGAACGGAATGAGGGGTTACTACGCAGACAAAGATGATGTGCTTGCTCGGCTGCGCCGGATCGAGGGACAGGTGCGAGGCCTCCAGAAGATGGTCGAGAGCGATGCTTATTGCATAGACATCCTGACGCAAATCACGGCGGCCTCCAACGCCCTGAAGAAGGTCGCGGTCGGGCTCTTGGATGACCACATTCGGCACTGCGTGATGCAGGGGGCCGAGGAAGGTAAGGACATGGTGCGAGAGGCCACAGAAGCGATCGAACGTCTTGTGAAAGCGTAGCGGCCAAGGATCCTGGATGGAGATGCCGTGACGACAACTGAGAGGGGCCTGGCCCCTTGCGGGCTAGAAGGTTATATGGGAATATGGATGTATGGGACGGGTGAAGACGACACTTTCCTTAGACGAAGGATTGATGCGCCAGGTTCGAGTTCGGGCTGCTCGCACGGGACGGACCCAATCCGACATATTGGAGGAGGCTCTCCGTGAGGGCTTGGGGGCAGTCGGCAGGATCCGAGCAGTGGCCAACGGGGATGAGAACGAAGCCCTCGGGATTGCTTCGGAGGTGGTCCACGAGATCCGATCGGAGGCCGGGCGGCGCTGAATCGGTCGCCGTTGAGCTTGGTGGTCGACGCAGACTGCTTGATCGCTGGAGTTCTTACTTTCCAGGGAGCGACCTCGCAGCTTCTGGATGTCTGGGGGCAAGGCGCGTTCGAGCTAGTCGTCTGTCCCCAACTGATCTTCGAAGTCCGCAAAGCGCTTCTGTCTCCGCGTATCGCGGGCAGATACCGAGTAGCTCGCGACGACGCGGAAGGCTTTGCGAAACAGCTTGCCGAAGAGGCGCTCCTAGCCGATGATCCTCGAGATCCCCCTCGCGTCGTTCCCGACGATCCGAAAGACGATTATCTGGTCGCCCTCACGCTCGCTTCGAGCGCCGACTTGCTGGTGACCCGAGACAAGCATTTCGAAGAAGTGCAGGTTCGGGGCTTCGCTATCGTCGGGCCGCGGGAGGCGCTCGATCAGGTAGCTACGTCCATATGAACGGAGCGACGATTTGGAACGTTCAGCCAAGCCCTCGATGCTTTCGAACAGGCGCCCGATCATTGCTACCTAGATGATCTCGTCGTCAAGCTGAGGCCGGCGAGGGCTCGATGCTTTCGAACAGGCGCCCGATCATTGCTACCAAGCGGACGAGTGCGCCACGCGCGCGTGCGTCGAACTACGTCGCGATAAGAGAGGCAACGTAGTCCGACGCAGCGCCTGAGAGTGTGTGCGGGCCGCTTTACGCCTTGACTAACCCCACCACGTTCCCCGAGGGATCCTGGAATTGAGCGATCGTCGGCCCCCCCGGAACGTCGTCCGGCGGCATCATGGTCTTTCCGCCGGCCTTCTCGATCTGTTCCAGCGTGGCCTTCGGGTCTTCTACCTGAATGTAGAACGTGATGTGTCCTGCGTACGAGTCGGGCGCCTGCCCGATGCCGCCTCCGATTCCCTCACCGGTGTCGACGGTTCCGTACTCCATCGGGTTGTTGGCGTCGATCTTCCAGCCGAAGATGTCCGAGTAGAATGACTGCAATTGCTTCGCATCCTTGTGCACGATCTCGAAATGCGTGACGGGGTGTGGCATTTACTGTTCCTTTCTCTCGCCGGCGATCATGAGCATCCTCTTGTGCCTATCATCCCGGATCTCGGCCCGGCCCCGTTCCTCAACATTCCCCCCAAGCGGGTTCGAGAACCTTGTCGGCGCCCGAGCGCGTTCCCGCAGCTCCATCGGTCTCGAGGGCGGCTTCGCCCGTGGGCTCCGAGCCGATCCTTACATCGCGGAGCAAGATCACAACGAGAATGGCAGTCCCCAGCGCGATGGCCGCCCCGATTCCTGCCGATATGTGCAGTCCTTGTGTGAACGCGTCACGTGCTGCCCCGGCCAACCCTTGACCGACTCGGCCCGGGAGCTGCTGGGCCGCCGACAGCGCCCCTCCGATGGTGTCGCGCGCCGCGTCGGCGGCCGCCCGGGGCACCGCATCGGGGACGGCATTGATCAGTCTGCTGCGGTATATGGCCGCGCCGATGCTTCCGAGGATCGCGATACCGAGCGCCCCGCCCAGCTCGGCCCCCGTTTCGGAGATCGCCGAGGCCGCCCCGGCCCGCTCGGGCGGCGCACTTCCCACGATCAGGTCGGTGGTCAGGACGAACAGGGGGCCGAGTCCCAGGGAGAAGACGACGGATCCGGACACGAGAACCGCAAGCCCATCTGCACCCTCGACTTGGGTGAGGATCCCGAGGCCCCAGCGCCACGAGTCCAAGGCCCCCGGCGGCCGCGAGTGCCGGGCGAACTCCCCGCAGGATCGCGGGGGCCAGCATGGAGCCGGCGACGACTCCTATGGACGACGGCAGCGACCACAGCGCCGCGTGCCACGGCGACAGCCCGAGCACCGATTGCAGGTACTGCGCGATGTAGAGAAAGGTTCCGAACGCGATGAAGCCAGCGAGCGCGTTCGTGGCTACGGACACGCTGAAGGCCGGTACCCGGAAGAACCGGATGTCGATCAACGGGTCCGCCAGCCTCGTCTGCCTGCGTACGAACGCAACCCCGAAGGCGAGTCCCGCCGCGATAGCCATCACCGGCAGCCATCCAAACCCGTCCTGGGCGATCTGCTTGAGCCCGTAGATAACCCCCAGCACCGCGCTGAGCGACATGGCTGCGCTGGTCAGGTCCAGCCGGCCCGCCTCGGGATTCCGGAATTCGGGCAACAACCTCGGCCCCAGAATGAGCAGTAGCGCCATGACGGGCACGTTGATCAGGAATACCGAGCCCCACCAGAAGCGCTCCAGCAAGATCCCGCCAACCAGCGGGCCGACCGCGCCGCCCGCCGCAAAGCTCGTTCCCCACACTCCGATAGCGGTCGTGCGCTGCTGCGGATCCAAGAACATGTTGCGGATCAAAGACAGCGTTGACGGCGCCACGGTCGCCCCGGCGACCCCGAGCAGCGCGCGCGATGCGATCAGCATCTCGGCGGAGGGAGAGAAGGCGGCCAGCATGGAGGCGGCACCGAAAGCAGCGGCGCCAAACAACAGCACCCGGCGGCGCCCGACGCGATCCCCAAGAGTTCCCATCGTGATCAAGAACCCGGCGACCATGAAGCCGTAGATGTCGGTGATCCACAGGAGCTGCGAGCTAGAGGGCTCGAGGTCCTGTGTTAGCGACGGCACCGCCAGGTACAGGACCGACAGGTCCATGACGTAGAGCAAGCAGGCGATGGCGATCACGGCGAGCCCTATCCACTCCTTGCGGCCGGCCCGGGGCCCGACCACGTTCTCGTTCTCGAGCTGCATTTGACCTCCTCTTGTCGATCTCTGTTGTTCCGACCGCCGGGACCGCCGAGATTCATCGGTCGGGTCGCGATGAGTTCGGGGCCGAAGATTGTCATATTGTGCTGAGATGACCGACCTTGCAGCAACCGAGCAGTCAGCCACCACCGCGCCGGCCGGGTCCGAGAAGCTTGAGCCGCATCTGGAGCAACATCGGGCGGAGCTGACCGCCTACTCCTATCGGATGCTGGGGTCGGCGTTCGAGGCGGAGGACGCCGTACAGGAGACCCTGGTGCGGGCGTGGCGTGGCTTCGATCGCTTCGAGGGCCGCGCGGCGGTTCGCTCGTGGCTCTATCGCATCGCGACCAACGTGTGCCTCGACATGCTGAAGGGAAGAGAGCGTCGGGCGCGCCCCATGGATCTCGCGTCCCCTCAAAGCGCGGACACACCTCTGCCCGATGCGCTGCCGGCCGAGAGGTGGCTCCAGCCCATTCCCGACGGCCGCGTCCTCCAGGCGGAGAGCGATCCGGCCGAGCTGACGGTCGAGCGGGAGACGATCCGCCTTGCCTTCGTCGCTGCTCTGCAGCACCTTCCGCCCAAGCAGCGAGCGGTGCTGATCCTGCGCGAGGTCCTGCAATGGCAGGCGACCGAAGTCGCCGAGCTGCTCGATACCACCGTTCAGTCGGTCAACAGCGCGCTCCAACGCGCGCGCGCGGCGCTTGCGTCCAGCGACGTCACCTCTACCGATGTGGTCGAACCAGAGGACGACGAGCAGCGAGCGCTCTTGGCCCGTTACGTTGACGCTTTCGAGCGATACGACATGGACTCGCTCGTCTTGCTCCTTCATCAGGACGCCACCTGGTCGATGCCGCCCTACGACCTGTGGCTTAAGACCCACCTCGACATCCGCAAGTGGTGTCTCGGTCAGGGCATCGGCTGTAAGAGCTCGCGCTTGGTTCCGACCGTCGCGAACGGTTCGCCGGCATTCGGTCAGTACAAACCGGCGGGTGACGGCGGCTTAGAATCGTGGTCTCTCCAGGTCCTCGAGATCTCAGACGGCCGGATCGCCGGAATCAGCTTTTTCCTCGACACCGCCAGCTTGTTCCCCCTCTTTGACCTTCCCGCTCGGCTGGAGGGCTAACGCGTCACAAGGCGGCACAACGTCGCACAACCCGACGAATGCGAGCAGCTCCTGAAGCTCGAGTGAGACATTGCGGAGCCTGACGCGGCGTCCCAACCGTCGAGCGGTGAGCTGGAGCCGGGCTACGGTATCGACGGCGACGGCATCGGGGCCAACCAGGGCGCGCATATCGCACACGACCAGATCAGCGTCGCCGGCGTCCAACCGCGCGCTCAGACGCTCGCAGAGGACCTGGATATCGGCGCGATCGACCCGCCTGCTCATGGTCAACAGGATCGAGCTCGGCTCGCCCGCCGGATGCGGCGCATGCACTGACGTCGTCGGCGACTCTCCGGTAGTAGCCACCGCGGATTCTCCTTTCGGTGTTTCCCCAATAGAGACCGGGCCGCGGGGCGAAACTCATCGCGAAGATGACCCGGCGTGGCAAGTCCGATGAGTCTTGCGGCATGGGCTCGTAGTTAGGGCAGAAGCCTTAGACGAGACAAAGAAGCGAGTGCGAGGAGTCCGCAGTCGGATCATGCGGAACCGATGTGGGAGGGAATCGTCGTAGCCGGGCAATATGCTCGGTGTCCAGAGATCCCGAGCGCATGGACGTTAGGTGGGTCTTCCCATTGCCATCCGATCTCCTCGAGAAGGTTGGTGAGAACGTCGATCTCATCGCCTCGCCGATGGCCAGGGGTGAGGGGACTGGGCGCCTCCATGCTCTGTTCGCGCACCTGTCGCTCTTGCGCCAGGGGTTTGAGCAGCATCCGTAACCACGCGAGCAAGGAGTGGACGCTGTGACTGCGAGTGTTGGCCAACTGGATCGGGCCGTAGGAGGGACTGCCTCAGGAGTCAACCGAACCTGGGGCAATCCCGGCCGCTCCTGGATGGGGATTGCCCAGCGCGCTAGCTCAGCGGCCTCCGCGTGGCCGGAACCCTCGCTCATCTGCTGCAGCACCTTCCAGTGGCCCACCTCTCCCGTTCCACCGGAATAGGGGCATGTCAAGGTGGTGTAGGTAGGGCTGGGTCAACCCCAGCCCTACCCAATTCCCCTTTGTCTCGGTGACTCCGAGCTACTCGGCCGAGCAGTGCTCCGGCTGAGGGTCGTCTATCCGAAGCCCGGTCGCAGCAGTATTCGTCGGCACCAGGAAGGTAGCTTGAAGAACGGCCTCGACGCTGCTGTTGTTTCGCACCAGACCAGTTCTATTGGTGCTCTCGACGAAAGCGTCACCGGCCCGGTAGACCTCCTTGTTACACCGTTGGTCATAGTGCGTGACGGTGCCGGTCTGGACGGCGACCAGGACAACGC
>JACDBF010000388.1 GCA_013695055.1 Actinomycetota bacterium | reverse complement strand
TCATCTCCAAAACTCTCGTCCCCCAGTGGGCCTAGAAGTATCGGATTGATAAAGCGCGACCACTCTTGCGGTTGAAGGGGTTCCTCAATGTGATTTATGTAACGCAGACCTTGCTGCACAGCACGGTTCGGCTTTATGTACTCAAGCGCAGCTCCCCACACGTGCTCAAACCGGGATCTGAAATCGTCATAACCAACGTACTGAGGAGCGTCGGCTTCAAGCGTTACGAATGATTGCGCCAAGATGACGGCCCAAGATCCATCGGCTGTAGCAAAGCGCCAGCTCTTTGCAGCTTCACTTCGAAGAACGCCCTCCGGCCCCACTACGAGAGAGAACTCTTGCTGTGGCCCGAACTGCGGATACTCGCCCCGCAGCTGCTCTTGGAATGGCGCGATGAAGTCCTGCCTGTCGATCTGGAGGATCGGATCGAAGCGCACCTGACCCAACATGACCTTCAGTGGAGGATCGTTGAGCGTTCCGTGCTCACGGTGAGGCAATCTCAGCTCAGCCGGCATAGGCTGTCACACTATCTGTCACACCTGCTCCATACCAGCGTTTTCGGCACCTTCTTACCTACAATTTTGGTGCTTGTTCTCGTTTGCTGGCTCGATAATTATATCTTCTTCTAATAAATCTCTTGTAGGGGTTGACAAGCCCCGCCTGGACAGTGGATTATGCCCTTCTCTAATAGTCTATGAGAAGGGAGAAGAAAATGAATGAGGCGCTGGCGACGTTTGCAGAGCGCATGAGCCGAGCATTTGACGAGTTAGCAGGGGATCTTCGAAGGGGGGAAGAACCGGAGTCATCAGTCGCTCTGCTCGGTGCCGCCCCTATTCCCGAGGTAACTGGCCATCGCCAGCAGGCCATCCTGGCGCTCTCTGGTCTGGCCATCGAGGACGGGATGAGGACCTCAGAAGTGGCAAAGGAGATCTCATACGAAGTCCCCAACACCCACATGACCCTGCAGGCTCTTGAGCGGGCTGGCCACGTCGAGATGGTTCCAGGCAGCAAGCCTCAGCGATGGCGGCTCCACCCAAAATATCGAGTAACCGCGAAGACGTACATGACAATCGCGGAGCAGGTTAAGGCAGGCGAATGGACAACGTACGGAGATATCTCCATAGCCCTGCGGGGGGACACGAAAGCTGCTCGAGCAATCGGCCAAGTTGCTGCTCGAATCCCGGAGTTTCCCAACCCCCACCGCGTACTGCGCGAACCCGGCGTCATCTCTCAGTACTGGGTGGACCACGAGGGCAAGGGCCCAGACCGTTGCCAGCAAATGCTGGAAGCTGAAGGAATCGACTTCGTAGAGGGCCAGGCGGATCCGACTCGGCGAGTGACCTGGGACGTCCTGAATGCACGGATCACCGGCGAAGAAACAGCGTGACGCTTCCGAGAATGCTCCTCTCCCAATGACGAGCTCCGTGGGCACCAGACTCCGACTCCACGAGCTCGCCTACGCCTGCAGACTGTACGGGCCATTAACTAGCGCCGACAGAGGACTCCGAGAGTTGCGCTCCGTGACAGCGGGGCTTCTCGATCCCCACGACGGGACACATCGTGAGGCACTGTTCGTGTGGCTCAACTCATGGGGATGCCGCCAGTTCGCCAAGGAGCATCACGCGACAACCGCTTCCGAATCCCTCATTTCCTGGGCCGAGGAGTGGCTAGACAGGCTTCCGTCTCTGGACATCGACCTGTCTAACGCAGCTTCCACCGACCATGCGCTACTCGGAGACGCTTATGAGGACCTGCGCTTCCGAACAGCAAGCCTTCGCCATGTCGCGGCCAGGGAAAGCCACGTCACATACGGACCGGTAGGAGCAGCCAAGACACTCTTCGCTCTCCGGCCCCGCCTCTTTGCACCTTGGGATAACCCAATCATCAACATGCTCAAGTACTGGCCAGCAAGAGGCCCTGATTACGCCCGATACCTGAGCGATATCCGACTCTTGCTGGAACAGCTTTCAGCAAATTCAGGAACCCCTATTGCTGAAATTCCCGCCCTTATCGGCCGGCCGGATTCGTCGCCGGTCAAACTCATCGACGAGTACAACTGGGTCAAGATCACAAGGGGCTTCGAAGCACCGACTATCGGCCAGCTCCACGAGTGGTTGGCCTGGGCCGAGCAAGGTTCGTGAGACCGCCGCCCGTCTCGCCCTAAGGAATGGCAAGAGAATGGCAAACGCTTAGACGAGCCCTTCGGCGAATTACCACACCACCACGAAAGCGCAGGTCAGCTATAGCGGAGGGCGTGGGACTCGAACCCACAAGTCCTTGCGGACAACGGTTTTCAAGACCGCCGACACCAATCCAGAAACGCGCACGAAGCCCGGCCGAAGCCGGGCTCCGAGCTTGCCGGGCGAGGAGGCTTACCCGGCGGCCGCCGCAGGGGCCGGGGAACCCTCTGCGGAGGTCTTGGCCACCTCGGCGGTGGCGAACTGGAGATCGGGGCCGACGTGGGTGACCTGAATCTCGACGCTCTGACGCTTGTTGCCGTCTGAGTCCTGCCAGCTTCGCTGGATAAGCTTGCCGGCCACGAAGATCCGCATCCCTTTCTTGAGGGTGTGCGCTGCGTTCTCAGCGACCTGCCGCCATGCCGTGCAGCGGAAGAACCCGTCGTTGACATCCTGCCACTCGCCATTGTGCTTGGAGCGGTGGCTCACCGCTACGATGAAGCTTGCGAGGGCCGCACTACTCTGGGTGTAACGAAGCTGTGGGTCGTCGGTGTTGTTTCCGACGAGGACTACCTGGTTCATGGTGCTACCTCCTTCTGCGCCTTCTGTGGCGCTTAGCCGTTCTTACGGCCGTGAAGAAAGGGTGGAGGGGAGCGACGAGGTCAACCGGCAGCCCAGCTGGTTTGAGCATCCATGGACGCGCAGGACTCACGGTTGACCGAAGAGGCGTCCGCCCTAACGTGCCGGAGTAAGAGAGCGGCCTGCCACCAGGCCGAAGGTTGTCAGCACCTGGTATCACGGACGGGAAAGCTCACGACCCAGGGGCGCGACTGTGCAGGTGGCAGGCAGGGTGCATGATGAGCTATGGATATCCGGGAGGGGTACAAGAGGTGGGAGGAGACGGTGCCTAGCCGTTTCGATCCCACAAGTCGGTCGAGGGAAGCGACTACAACCGGCACGTACACGACGCGGAACCCGCGAATCGACTGCAACGTTTTCGCGCTGCCCTCAGCATCCTCGACCTTGGTGCGATAGCGGCACGGAGCGAAGATGGCGAGCCCCTTCCCTTATGCGGACAATAATATTAAGTGGGGCGTCTCCAACTGCTCAAGAATCGACCTCGCACAGGACACCACCCGCGCTCCGGTTTCGGTTATGACCTTGGGGTCACCGCCGGCCCAGCGAGCGACGTACGGGAAGCTGTAAGACGCGCTGTCCAGACCCAGGGCACTCAGCACGATGAACGCCACCGACTCGACCTCGACCTCTTGACGCGACCTATCCTCGATCAAGCCTTCGCCGTGAAGCAGAGCATGGAGAACGTCGAATGCCATGAAGCACACGCGGCGATCGGAGGAACCACGGCTACGGAACCACAACGCAGCGAAGTCGGGGATGCCATCGTCATCGAGCACCACCATCTCGCCGTCGAGAACCACAGATCGAGTCACCGCGTGCGTCAGTTCCTGGAGCTCCGGGGTAGCGGCTGGTCATGTCGTAGCCGTTGCGGCTCGTGACCATGACGCCCTTTGGACTTGTTCAACGAGAGCTCGGAAGCCATCCCACTTCACCTCGAAGGCGCGGCGGTCATTGTCTGGGCAGAAGGGCCGGCCGTTACCAGCATCGGCTTGATCATCACCTGATCATTGTCCAGCCTCCGGGCTCCTAGCACGGCCCGTGAGCTTCGCCGCGAGGACACCTCCCCAGCCGCCGGTCTAGGTCACTTAGCAGCGCCGGCCCACCCCACAAGGGCGCTCCGTTCCTCCCTCCGGTCCGGTACTCGCGTCTCTCCGAGAGAGCTGTCGCTCCCCTTGCTG
>JACDBF010000384.1 GCA_013695055.1 Actinomycetota bacterium | reverse complement strand
AACTGGTCGTGTTCGCGTACGAGAGCGGGCTCGTCGAGGCCGGCGACCGCGATATCGGGCATTGACGTAAGGCAGAGCCGGTTGCCTGATCGAGGCCAAGACTCGCAAGGACCGTCTATCAAAGATCCAATATCGAAAGGGGCCATCAAGGATGAAGGCGACTGAGGAGACAACGATGAAGGCGATCGTCCACGACGAGTATGGCTCTCCCGATGTCTTGGAACTCAGAGATATCGACAAGCCGTCGCTCAAGGAGGATGAGGTGCTGGTGCGAGTTCACGCGGCGGGCGTGAATGCCGCCGACTGGCATCTCCTGAGAGGCGCGCCGTACGTCATGCGTCTGATGTTCGGACTGCGCAAGCCGAAGAACACAGTCCGCGGTAGGGATATGGCCGGCCGAGTCGAGGGCGATGGTCACTTCAGATATCCCATCTGGAAGAGGGTCGCTTCAACGACAGGACCCCAGTGGACAACAGAACGTGGAACAAATGTGGAACACGGCGCTGAGGATCGCGACCGGCAACCCTCTGACCTGCGCTTTTGCGAGTGAATCTCGGTGGACAGGAAGATTATGAGTCCGCTACCAGGCAATCGCTCGACCAGCGGAAACGCGTGTTCTTCCTGGTCAGGTCGGCATTTCGATGCACAATGAGTGACGCGGAGATTCACTGACGGGCGCGTCGCATGCTGACTGTCTGCTGACCGTCTCCGCCCCGAAACCGGTCCCAGAGGTGCCCGGAATCCGCTGGTCATGCTGACTTGTCGGCATTGCGACACTCGACATGTGCGCACGCGAATCCGTCGATAGGGCCATTCGTTCGTCTGACGTATCTCGTCTCGGTACGACATTGTCTGAACTCACGGTGTTGAGACGTCGAGGTGATGACGACGTTCCCCCTTAACCCGCCCCTCTTTCACATGCCGAACCCTCGTGCCCATTGCTTCGTGTCCGCGACAAGCGATGGATCGGACATGTGGCTCGACCTTCTCGAGCGTGATGGGTTAGCCCGACTTCTGGAAGCGCGGGTTGCGAATGTCACCGTCACCGGCGGCGAGCTCCTTGTTCACCCTCACCTTGTCGAGATTCTGGAACTCCTGACGGGTGAAGGACACACCAACGCCGAGTCCGCAAAGCAAACGGCACTTAGGCGCGAAAACGTAGCAACAGGTTTGGGGCGGATGAGTTCGGCGCCCTTGTCATCGTACTCATGGAAATGAACGCCGTTGATCGCCCCTCCGCCGACAGGGTACCGCGTCCGACTCACGGGCCGGCGAGTTTGCTCGCGCTCGCAGCGTCGGGCGGAACAACGTTTGGACCTACACCTTGAACGCGTTCAAGTCGGATCAGCCCTCGCGAGCAACTTGCCGAGCATTTCGCGAAGCATCCTGTGTCCCTCCTCCCCGAGGATCTCGCTGATGCGTGCTTCGAGTTCAACGATCGTTTGCTTGCCGGCTTCGATCGCGGCACGTCCGCTAGCGGTGAGCACGATGAGTTTGGCCCGCCGGTCGCGGGGGTCCGGCTCGCGGGTCACGTAACCCAGCTCCTCTAGCTCGTCGACGAGCTCGCCCATCGCTTGGGGAGTCATGTTGGCCCGACGGGCCAGATCGGTGAGACGCGAGCCCTCAGGGTCGATCTGTGCGAACACTGCCGAGTGTTTGGGCTTCTGGGGGAAGCCAGCCCCCACCACGCCATCCACTATCTGGAAGCCGAGGAGGCTGTACGCCTGCCCCAGCATCGAAACCGTGTTCAGCCACGGAGGCCCGGGGTCTTGCGTCGATGGCGGCACAGAAGTAAGGTTACCTGAAAGACAGGCAACCTTAAGGGTTTCGCCAGTGGAACGCCGGGGTCTGGAAGCCGGGTGATGCGCCACTGTCCGAGGGCCTGGGAGCGCTTGGTGGACAGGGGTGCGAAAGGCAGGCGGGGATGAGTGAGACGGTGACCAGCTTGAGCGAAACGGAGAGTCGGCCTCGGCTCCCCGGCAATCACGATGACCAGGCAGGATTTGGCTGGGGACGCCTCCAGCTGCTGGCAGCCATCGGGGCACTCGCGTCATTCCTCGTCCCGATGTTGATTCAGCTCAGCTTCGAGCCCTTCCTCCTCTCAATGGCAGCACCCTTCGTCGTCGGATTGCTCGTGATGCTTCGTTGGCCGCGGGTCGGCGTCATCTGGCTGGGGGTTGTCTCCCTGGCCGAGCTGCTGTTCAGCGCTCCGTTCCTGGCCGAGACCTTGACGCATCCCGAGTCGATCGCCGACTTCATTCCCCTTCTCGTCTTCACGGTTTCCACGCTGGTAGCTACGATCGCCGCCATCCCCGCGCTGCGTCAGCTCAGGGCCCCGGCGACGTCCTTGGGGGGCGCACGCGCGACCGCAATCCTGGCCGGGGTTGTGATCGTGGCCGGCGCGGTTGTCTCCGTGTTCGCGGCCGCGAGGATAGAGGGTGTCCCGGCGCGTGAGGGCGACATCCGCGTGATTACGGAGGACATCGAGTTCCGCCCAGCCGCTATCCGGGCGGAGGGTACGACGATCGCGGTCCACGTCACCAACAGAGACAGCACCCGTCATACCTTCACGATCGATGAGCTAGGAGTCGACCTCAACCTGCCACCGAACAGCACGCAAAGGGTCACCTTCAAAGCTGCGCCCGGCACCTACCGGTTCTTTTGTCGGCCGCACGAATCGGACATGCAGGGCGATCTGGTAGTGCGATGAGGGATTTCATTTGAGGGGGTACGTTGGGTGTGCGCGCTCTTCAGCGCGCTGTCGGGATTGCTGCCAATGTGTTCTTTGTATTGCTCCGTCAGTCTCTAGGCCCTGGGACGACTCCTCCAGCGAAGGTGGCTGGTTCGGCCAGGCGAACGACGTAGTCGTGGCGGTGCAGTTCACGACATTGCTGCCGGTAGTTCTTGGGCTGCGCGCCTTGCGCCAGATGTCTGCGTCGGCGGAGGCAGGGGCCGCTCGTCGAATCGCGCTGGTACTCCGCGGCCCCCTTTACAGGGCGCGAAGGCACTTTGCGAGGCACCGCGAGCTGAGTCGTTCGTGCGCTTCGACAGGAATAGCGACGCTGCCGTCTGCTCTTGCTCCATATCCCTAGGCATATCAAGAGCATGAATGCGCGCTCGAGCAGGCCGACGCGGGCGCTCGCCTCCGGTTCGTTCGCCCTCGGCGTAGCGGCCATCCTCTTTCATGCGTTTTCGTGGGAGGTTCCCACCCCGCCGATGCTGTTTGGTCCGCGTGGATTCGTGACTGCGTTCGGCTTCGTTCTCGGCGCATCGGGCATGCTCATCGCCTCGCGCAGGCCGGACAACGCGATCGGGTGGATCTGCCTCGGGGCAGGCTTGTTGGCGACGCTGAACGGTCTCGCTGAGGCATACGCCTTCTGGGGGCTTCTTGGGCGGGGGCATCGCCCCCCGCTCGCGACTTGGGCCGCCTGGATGAACGAGTGGATTTATCTCCTGTACCTGGGAGCGATCGGCCTGATAGCCGCGATCTTTCCCGATGGCCGATGGCTCTCGCGCACGTGGCGGAAGGTGATCCTGATCGGATGCGTCGGAACCGCCGTGGCGACGGCCGGAAATGCCCTCGTACCAGAGCTAGTCATCTTCTCAGGGTTCGACAATCCAGTGGGACTCAGGGGCATCGACGCGGACAGCTACCTGCAGGTGGTCAGCGGAGTGTGGGCACCGTCGGGGGCTTGAAAACCGTTGTCCGAAAGGGCTTGTGGGTTCGAGTCCCACGCCCTCCGCTCCAGGCGGAGGAGGTCGAATGCCTCGCCCTCTGCTGCGAAGGGTGAGCGAACCCGATACCGTTGCTGCTGTGGAAAACATTCGCGGCTTCAAGATCGGTGCAGAGGGCGGTGAACGCCTCCGATTCAGCGGTGCGGACTTCATCGTCAGGGCCTCGTCCGATTCGACTGGCGGAGCTTTCGCCATCATCGAAGAAATAGACCCGCTCGACACGCCTCTTCACGTTCACGCGAACGAAGACGAGTTTTGGTACGTGCTTGAAGGCGAGCACGTTATTCAGGTTGGCGAGGATGAGTTTCATGTGGGTCCAGGTGAGATGGCCTTTGGCCCTCGCGGTGTTCCTCATGCACAGCGGAGGGTAGTCCCGCGAACCGGCCGCTTCCTGGTGTTTTGTTTTCCCGGCGGATTCGAGGGGTTCTTCCGTGAGTTGTCGGAGGCGGAGCGCACCGGTTCGTCAATGCCGGAGGCGTACGCACGAGTGACTGATAAGTACGGCATCACGTGGGTTGATCAGTAGACATCGATCGCTCGCCCCCCCGCCCAACTATTCGACGATCTTCCAGACTTCACCGGCTTCACGAACCCCATCAGCGGAATGTTTCGCGAGCTCAACATCGACGCGCGGCGCATTGCCCGTGCGGTGGCGCGCAAGCGCGCCCGATCGGAGCCTGAGAGCGCGCGCGGGGTGCTTCGACGTCTGCGGCTCACCCCTCCGTGGTGACCGAATCGATGACGGCAGGAGCGATCGGTGTGCCTGAGCACTCAATCACCAGGAGGAGGTTCCTTGGGGCCGCGGCCGACGGTCCATAGCCACTCGGAGCTTGGTCACAGTCCCCGGCTTTTTGTATTCGGCCCTCTCCTGATCTTTCTCAGTAATCATCCATCGGCGAGATTGTCGGCCGGCGGGTGAGAGTCCAAACTCGTTGCTGCGGATTCGCACTTCAGACGCTACCGAAGTCTTGCCGTCCAATAAGCGCTCACGGAGGATCCCGAGCTCTGCTAGATAGGGAATGTCGTCCTCAGTCCATTGGGAGGCCATCGGCGACCGCCAAATGGCTCTCCACCAGGCTTGAGTAACCTTGGAGAATCCATAACCAGCGCATGACGGGGCTGGACCTTTACGACCGCTCTCGGGGAGCAGAATCCAGTCACCGGCTTGCTTTGGGTTGCGATTTCGGCGCTGTTCGACGGGTTTGGGTACGGGATTCGCCATTTTTCTATTCCCCCTGAAGTTGTACAGGGCGCTAGACGCCCGACGAACGCTTTCTGAAATCGGGGTTTTTGGAGAACTCAAGCCCCCCGTCATGGAGCCATCACCCAGGCTCCTCAGTACCGGGCTTTCCGGCGATGTCAGCGATCGCTTCGTCCCACGAACTTTCCGGCTCCTCTTCGAGTCGTCGACGTACTTGATCGCTGAGGTCGTCAGGCGTTCGGGGAACGGCGCTTTCGTCCTTGTAGATCCTCGAGATGAGGGCGTTCACCTTTTGCCGGAGGTGAGCACGCTTCCACGCTTGCTCAAGCGTGCTGGCGTCGGGGACGACCTTCTCGACTCCGTGCTCATTGAGCTTGCCCTCCACGTATTCGACGAACTGGCGGCCAGTGAGCATGTTCAGTTCGACGCGCTGCCCCTCTGAAATGAAATGGGCTTCGTCAGCCGTAGCGCCATTTCTGATTAGGTTGCTGTAGGTCTTCCGAGGGTTCCGGTGATACTGGCCCTCGGGAGCGAGATCCCACTCCTGAACGTCTGCTAATCGGAGGCCGATGTCGGTGGCAAAGGGGAAGCCGGCGGCCATGACGAAACCGTTCTTGTCGAGGTCGTGCAGCGTGAAGCAGGGAACGTTCAACGATTCAGCCAGATCCCGCGCCGCGAGCGCGGAGATGCCCTTGGTCGACATCAGCGCGAGGTCGAAGCGCTCTGGTACTCCTTCGGCTTGGAGGAGCTCGTCGAATCCTTCCTTCTCACAGATGAGCACTGCGGCGATTCTGTTGTGCGCACCCTTGGTCGGAAAGCGCTTAGGGATCTTTTTGATCTTTGGGTCTGGCCGTCTTCCGCGCAGGTAGTTGCGCACGTTCATAGTGCTCATGGCGAGACCGCTGTCGTTCTCGGCGCTGTGGGGCTCCTTGAAGACGCCGCGCGCTCCCCGCAGCACATCCCAGCCCGGTTGGTACTCCTCGAGGTAGCTCTCTAGGATGTTCTTGAACGTTGTGTCGGTTAAGGGCCGGTCGGAGTCGGGGTGGTCGTCGCAGATAGGCCGCATGACGTAGAAGGTCTGTCGCCAATGGGTCGGAAGCCGACTGTGGTCGCTCGCTTTGTTCCAGGCTCTCTGCATGTGCTCGTAGCAGATGACCTTGAGGGACGTG
>JACDBF010000171.1 GCA_013695055.1 Actinomycetota bacterium | reverse complement strand
AGGGGCAGGCCCGCCGGAACGTAGCCGTCGAGCAGGTCGTGGGCCGATGTCTGGTCGGTCACCACGTCCGGCGCGAACCCCCGGGCGACGAGCTCGGGCAGCACCTCGGCCGCGTTGCCCAGCACTCCGATGGAGCACGGCACACCTCCCGAGCGCGCCTCTTCCGCCCACGAAAGCGCCTCGCTCAGGTCCTCGGTGGCGCGGTCGAGATAACGGAGGCGGAGCCGCCGCTCGATCCTCGTCGGGTCGACCTCGACGCACAACGCGATGCCTTCATTCATCGTGATCGCCAGCGGCTGGGCCCCGCCCATGCCCCCAAGCCCCGCAGTTAGGACGATCCGGCCTTTCAAGGACCCTCCGAAGCGACGCAGAGCGAGCTCCGCCAGCGTTTCGAAGGTGCCTTGCAAGATGCCTTGTGTGCCGATGTATATCCACGAGCCCGCGGTCATCTGCCCGTACATGGTGAGTCCCTGGTCTTCGAGGCGGTGGAAGTCGTCCCACGTCGCCCACGCGGGCACGAGCATCGAGTTCGAGATGAGCACTCTCGGAGCCCCAGCGTGGGTGCGAAAGACCCCCACGGGTTTCCCGGACTGGATCAACAGGGTCTCGTCGCCTTCGAGACGCCGCAGCTCGGCCACGATGGCCTGAAACGCACCTTCATTGCGCGCGGCCTTGCCTGATCCGCCGTAGACCACGAGGTCTTCGGGGTGCTCGGCCACGTCGGGATCGAGGTTGTTCATGAGCATCCTGAGGGCGGCCTCCTGTGGCCAGCCCTTGCACGAGCGTTCCGTGCCCCGAGGGGCTCTTACCGTCTGCACCGTCCTCGCACCTCCCTATACTGCCGCTCGGTGATGAAAGAGCCTCTGGTAGAGGGTAGCGAAGCTGCGGAGATCAGGCCCGGCGCCAAGCCGGACGAGCTCGAGGTCTTCGACCATGGGTTCGTGCGACTCGATGCGGCCATGGCCGACGACTTATCTGTCGTCAACGGAGCGCGCGTGAGCTTCGCCGTCCGCAAAGACTCGATCGACGAGCGGGACAAGGGGCTCATTCGCTTTCTCATGCGTGAGCGTCACGGGACCCCCTTCGAGCACAACTCCTTTCGCTTCCATTTGAGAACGCCGGTTTTCGTGGCTCGCGAATGGATGCGGCACCGCATAGGCAGCTTCAACGAGGAGTCGGCCCGCTACCACCAGCTCGGCGGAGACTTCTACGTGCCGTCCCAGAAGGCGGTGAGGACCCAGGTTGGAAAGCCCGGCTCGTACAGCTTCGAGCCCGTCTCGGAGATCGTGGCGACGGGCGCCATCGACACGTTCAGACGGGTGTACGACCAGCTCTATGCCGAGTACCTAGCGCTCGTCGAGAAGGGGGTCGCCAAGGAGCTCGCGCGCTGCCTCTTGCCGTTCGGGATCTACACCCAGTTCTATTGGACCGTAAACGCTCGCTCGCTCATGAACTTTCTGTCGCTTCGAAACACCCAGGCCGCGCAGTACGAGATCCGAACCTACGCGCAGGCGGTCGAGCACTTCTTTGCCCGGAAGATGCCGGCCACCTACGAGTGCTTCGTGGAGTTTGGCCGCAAGGTCCCGTGATCCTTGCCGACGCCTTCAAGGCCGCATTCGACCCGTTGTCCTGGGAGATCATCCCCCGCATCTCGCTCGGCCCCCTGGCCGTCTCGCCTCATGGAATCGGTATCGCCCTCGCTTACCTGGTGGGTTCGCAGCACATGGTGCGGCGCGCCCGCCGCCTCGGCGGCCCGGATGAGGCCGACCTCTGGAACGGGCTCTTCTGGGCTCTTCTGGGGGCCATTGCGGGGGCACGAATCGGCTACGTGCTGGGCCACTTCCAGGAGGTAACCGATGGGGGCTCCGATCCCCTCGGCGTTCTCAAGGTCTACGAGGGCGGCATATCCCTTCTGGGAGGGATCACCGGCGGCATTCTGGGAGCGTTCCCGTACATGCGCCGGCACGCCATGGGATTCTGGCGAACCCT
Source organism: Actinomycetota bacterium (assembly GCA_013695055.1). GTDB lineage: Bacteria > Actinomycetota > CADDZG01 > CADDZG01 > WHSQ01 > JACDBF01. Next base: position 128 of record JACDBF010000171.1, on the reverse strand, counting down.
TGATCTCTGCGCGCCCGGTCTTGCGCTCGGAATTTTCATAGGGAGGTTCGGAGATCTGGCCATCGGCGACCATCTGGGAAAGCCGACGTCGTTCGCGCTCGGTTGGAGATGCGCGGGCGAGATCGGAG
>JACDBF010000365.1 GCA_013695055.1 Actinomycetota bacterium | reverse complement strand
CTCGAGCAGCGCGCGCGCGTCGCCGGGTACGAGACGGCACAGGTAGAGCGAATCGCCGGCCACCACCTCGGGAGCCCTGGCTGCACGTCGGACGAAGGCCATCCGGTCAGTCCATTAGCCGCCGAGCAGCTGCGGCAGTGTGCGCCAGAAACGCCCCCGCGGGAGCGCCTCGCATCCGGTCGCTCGCGCTCGTTCACCGAGCTGATCGTCGACGTGCGAGTAGAAACCAAGCACGCGCGCCGGCGACGTTCCTCGGGCCTGCGCGTCGTTCAAGGCAGCCAGACCGGCGGCGCCCGCCTCGTCGAGATCGATTATCAGGATCCGAACAGTTGACGCCTGCAGAGCGTCGAGCAGGCCCTCGATTGAGCTGGTGACGAGCTCTAAGCCCGCTTGGTTTGCGGCGCCTAACACTCGTGCGCGCGCCCCGAGGTCACCTCCCGCCAACAACAGGACGTCGCCGGGCGCCTCGTCGTTTGAGTGCATCACGTCTCCAGCCACGCGACTAGTCGGCCAGTGAGCGCATGGCCCAGGCCGTCCGCGTGATCGATGTCACGATTCCGAGGATGGCGACGAGCCAGAGGCCTGCCGTGATCGTGCCGAGCACGGCGGCCGTCATGAGGATGAGCATGCGGGCGTCGCGAGTAGCGATTCCGTCCGGGCAGTCGACTCCCAGCGATTGGGCTCGGGCGCGTGCATAGCTCACCAGGAATGAGCCCGCCAGAGCCAGAGCGGCGACGGCCCCGTAGCGATCCAGGTCGGAGAATCCCAGACCGATGATCAGAGCCGCGTCGGTCCACCGATCGAGAACGCTGTCCAGAAAGGCCCCGGCGCGCGATGTCCGGGAGGTCATCCTGGCCAGATCACCGTCGGCGCAGTCGGCGATCTGGCCACACAGAGCCAGAGCCACCCCGGCAACGTACTCGCCGAACGCGAAAGCGACGCCTCCGGCCCCCGTCACTAGGGCGCTGAACAAGGTCAGCTGGATGGGCGTTACCCACGTGCGGGCCAGAACCGACGCAAGCGGTCTCGACACCGGCCTGTAGAGGTAGCGGGTCAATGGGTAGTTGAAGTCGATTCCCTTAGCCGACGTATCCCCCTCGAGGTCCGGTACGCCGACCCGCTGCAGGGCCGCACGTTACTGATGGTTCGCAGAATACCTCCACCGGGAAGAGTTTTCGGCTCCCGAAGGTTGATAATCATGCACTCAACTCGTCGCCCAGCTCGGCTCATCGCCGGGGAGCCTCCAGAACCGGCTCGATGCCGTGCTGGCGCGCGTCCCCAAGGTATATGGAGCGGTTGACACACTTCACGGACGGGGACAACCTGGAGGTGAGGGTTCATGAAGATGAGCTCGTCTTCAAGAAGCTCGATTGCGCCGCAGCGGTGTAGCCTCCGCATCTCATGGACGGGAACGACGATGCCTCTTCTTTAGGGGGGCTACGAACGAGCTCAGACGGCCCCCCCATTGCGGTTGCGCCCGCGGGCGCCCAGGGCATCGTCGACGGGGTCGTCGCGGGCGGCGGTCGTCTTGTCGGCGTGGAGCAAGCGGACGGGCTCATTTGGACCGATCCTGCCGACGCCGAGGGCCTCAAGCGCGCCCTCGAGCAGTCGCCCGCACGGTGGGTGCAGCTTCCGTTCGCCGGCATCGAGGGTTTCGTCGCGGCCGGCGCCATCGATCCGGGCCGGACCTGGACCTGCGCCAAGGGTATCTACGGGCGCTCGTGTGCGGAGCATGCCCTGGGCTTCATGATCGCGGCCGCCCATCGCTTCAAGGCCCACTTTGCGGCCACCACCTGGGTGGGCGAAGACGAGTCCTCGACCGACAGCACGCTTGCGGGAACCACCGTCGTCATTGTGGGAACCGGCGGTATCGGAGGCGCTCTCGCGGCGATGGTCAAGCCCCTCCGAATGCAAGCCATAGGCGTGAACCGCTCCGGCAAGCCGCTTGCAGATGCCGGACGCACCGTCACGGTCGATCGGCTCGGCGAGGTGCTCGAGGAGGCCGATTTCTCCGTTATCGCAACCGCTCTAACCGATGAGACGAGGGGATTGTTCGACGCCGAGATGCTCGGGCGCATCAAGCGCGGAGGGTGGCTCATCAACGTCGCGCGCGGGGGCGTGGTCGTCACCGACGCGCTGGTCGACTCCCTTCGCTCGGGCGCCCTCGGAGGGACGGGCCTCGACGTCACCGATCCGGAGCCGCTGCCCGACGGTCACCCTTTGTGGGACATGGCCAACGTGATGATCACTCCGCACGTGGCCAATACCTGGAACATGGGCTTGGCCGAGCTGACCGCGCTCGTGCGGCGGA
>JACDBF010000359.1 GCA_013695055.1 Actinomycetota bacterium | reverse complement strand
CCCGATGATCTCGAGAACGCGCTCATCGAAGGCGGGGCGGCCGTGCTCGTGCGGGACCTGACCCACGCGCTCGACACCGCCAATGCGTTCGCCCCGGAGCATCTGCAGCTCGACTTCGACGGCGCGGAGGCTTCTCTCGAGCGCGTCCACAAGGCGGGCGCGGTGTTCGTGGGCCCATACTCGCCGGTGCCGGCCGGGGATTACGTGGCCGGCACGAATCACGTTCTCCCCACCGGCGGCAGCGCTCGCTGGGCATCGGGGCTCGGCGTCGGCGATTTCCTCACCCGCATCTACGTCGCGCGCCTGAGCGAGAGCGCGCTCGCCCGCTACGCGCCGCACATCGACGCGCTCGCGGAGGCCGAAGGTCTGCCCGGTCACGCCCGGGCCGTGAGGATGCGTTTGGACCGCGCCGGCGCGGCCGGACTCTGATAGTGCCGCGCCCGGCCCTCGAAGTGCGCCCCGACCTCGCGGGGGTGGCGCCGTACCTCTCTCCTCAACTTGTCGCCGCTCATCGCATGAACACGAATGAATCGCCGTATCCGCCCCCGCCGGCCCTCGTTGCGGAGCTCTTGATGGAGCTCGGGTCGGTGGCGCTGAACCGCTACCCCGATCGCGACGCCACCGGGCTGTTCGAAGCGCTGGCCGCCCATGCCGAATGGTCACCCGAAGGGCTGTGGATCGCCAACGGGTCCAACGAAGTGCTCATGCACCTGTTCCTGGCCTTCGGAGGCCCCGGCCGTACGGTTCTCGTGTTCGAGCCGACCTATGCCCTGCACACTCTCATTCCGAAGATCGCCGGGACCGGCGTGATGAACGCGACGCGCGCGGAAAGCTGGCGTATAGATCTCGACACCGCCGCAGGAATCGTTGCCGAACGCCGGCCCGAGATAGTGATGCTGTGCTCGCCCAATAACCCCTCGGGCGGAACCGAGCCGCTCGACACGGTGCGCGCGCTGCTGGAGGAAGCGCCGGGGATCGTCGTCGTGGACGAGGCATACGCGGAATTCGCTCCCAGGGACGACAGCGTGAGGGCGCTCTTGAGCGAGCACTCCAATTTGATCATCGTCAAGACGTTCTCGAAGGCATGGAGCCTTGCCGGCGCGCGCATCGGCTACCTCCTCGGCGACCCCTTGCTGATTCGAGCGTTGACGCGCGTTCGCCTTCCCTATCATCTGTCCGCTCTGACGCAGACGGCGGCTCTCGTCGCGCTCCGCCATTCAGAAGCGATCCTTTCGAGCGTAGAGCGCATCGTGGCGGAACGCGAGCGGATCTCAGTCGAGCTTCAGGCGATGGGCGTGAAGACTTTTCCTTCGCGAGCCAATTTCGTCTTGTTCCAGATCGACGATGCCCCAGGAGTATGGGAAGGCTTGTTGAGCAAAGGAGTGCTCGTACGCAATTACTCAGATCATGAGGGGATGCGCAATTGCTTGCGAGTGACCGCCGGGCTGCCGGAGGAGACCACCGCCTTCCTGAGAGCAATGAGCGAGATTCTCGATGACTAGAAGCGCCCGGCGAGAACGCGCTACTTCCGAGACCAGCGTGGTGGTGTCGATCGATCTCGGCGGGGGTGAAGTGCGCACCGACACGGGCGTCGCCTTCTTTGACCATATGCTCGACCAGCTCGGTCGCCACGGCCGGCTCGGCCTCGATGTGCGCGCGACCGGCGACCTAGAAGTCGACTCGCACCACACCGTCGAGGACGTCGGAATCGCGCTGGGAGAAGCCCTCGCGTTGGCGCTCGGCGACAAGGCCGGCATCAGGCGCTACGGAGACGCCCTAGTCCCGATGGATGAGTCGCTGGTGAGCTCGTCCCTCGATGTCTCGGGTCGCTCGCTGCTCGTCTACAGAGCGGACATCCCGGCCGAGACGATCGGCAGCTACGAGGTGTCGCTCACCGAGGAGTTCCTTCTGGCGCTGTGCCGCTCGGCCGGCCTGACCTTGCACGTTCGCTTGCTCGAAGGGCGAAATGCGCACCACGCCACCGAAGCCGTCTACAAGTCGGTGGCGCGGGCCTTAGCCGAGGCGGTGTCCATCGATGAGCGCGCAGGCGGCGCCATACCCTCGACCAAGGGAGCGTTGTGAAGGTCGCGGTGCTCGATCACGGCATGGGGAACCTGAGAAGCGTGGCCAAAGCGTTGGAAGCGGCCGGCGCGACCGCTTACGTGATCTCTGAAGCATCCGAGGCCCGGGCGAGCGACGGCCTATGCGTTCCCGGACAAGGCATCTTCGGACGCTGCATGGATTCGCTTCAGAATGGCGATCTCGGTCGGCTGGTGGTGGACTGGATCGCGGCCGATCGCCCTTTTCTGGGCATCTGCCTCGGTATGCAAGTGCTGTTCGAATCCAGCGAAGAAGGCGCGGGCACGCCGGGACTAGGAGTGCTGCCGGGATTGGTCACCCGCCTTCCGGATTCTGTAACGGTTCCCCATATCGGCTGGAACACGGTGGAGAACGACTACTTCTACTTCGATCATTCCTACGCGGTTCACGCGCGCGATCATTCAGTCGTCACCGGCTGGTGCGAGCACGGCGAGCGGTTTGCCGCACGCGTGGAGAAAGGGGCGCTGCTTGCGGTGCAGTTTCATCCCGAGAAGAGTGCGGGGGCCGGCCTGGACCTGCTGCGCGAATGGCTGAGGCGCGGCTCGTGAGCTTCACCGTGTATCCGGCCGTCGACATCGCCGCAGGTCGCTGCGTGCGGCTCCTTCAAGGCCGCTTCGGCTCGGAGGTGGTCTATTCGGATGATCCGGTCGAGGTGGCGCTCGGTTTCTGCCGGGCAGGAGCGCGCTGGCTGCACATCGTCGACCTCGACGGCGCGCGCACCGGCGTCTCCGAGAATCGAGAGCTCGTGCTCGAGACCGTGGCCCGGTCGTCTTGCCCCGTCCAGGCCGGCGGCGGACTGCGAACGGCCGACGATGTCGAAGAGGTGCTCGCCGCCGGGGCACAGCGCGCCGTGCTCGGCACGGTAGCGCTCCACGACAAGGTGGCGCTGAAGAAGGCCTGTGACCGCTACGGCACGCGCATTGCTGTCTCGCTCGATGCTCGTTCGGGCAAGCTCGAGTCCGACGGCTGGACGGTGGGTACGGGCGTGCCCGTTCTCGACGCGATCGCGGAGTTTGAAGCGGCCGGCGTGTCGATGTTCGTGTATACGGATGTCACCCGGGACGGGACGATGTCCGGCCCCGATATCCACGGCGCGCTGCGGGTCGCGAACGCCACGCGCTTGCCGCTGATTGCCTCGGGAGGCATCAGCACTCTCGATGACGTGAGGGCCATCGCAGGATTGCGCTCGCACGGCGTCGTGGGAGCGGTGGTGGGCCGGGCGATCTACGAGGGGAAGTTCTCGGTGGCGGATGCCGTGGCCGCCGCCGACGTGGCCGCGCGCGCTATCTGATCGGTGCTGGCTCACCGGATCATCCCCTGTCTCGACGTCGACGGCGGGCGAGTCGTCAAAGGCGTGCAATTCACCGGCCTGAGAGATGCCGGCGATCCCTCAGAGCTTGCTGCACGCTACGACCGCGAGGGCGCGGACGAGCTGGTGTTCCTGGATATCACCGCCTCGAGTCAGGGCCGGGACCTGATACTCGACGTCGCCGCGCGCACCGCGGAGTCCGTGTTCATCCCCTTGACCATCGGTGGGGGCACTCGAAGCTTGTCCGACGTGCGCCGTCTGCTGAGATCCGGGGCGGACAAGGTCGCCGTCAACACCGCGGCCGTCAGACGGCCGGAGTTGATCCAAGAAGCCGCTGGAGAGTTCGGCGCCCAGGCGGTGGTCGTCGCCATAGACGCCCGCCGTTCCGGAGACGGCCACGGCTGGGACGTCTATCTGAAAGGCGGTCGCGTTCGCTGCGAGCTTGACGCGCGCGCATGGGCCGAGCGGGCCGCCGCGCTGGGGGCCGGCGAGATACTCCTCACGTCCATGGATACCGACGGGACAACGATGGGCTACGACATAGAACTCACGCGCGCCGTTGCCGATATCGTCCGAATCCCCGTGATCGCATCCGGCGGAGCCGGCACGCCGGAACATCTCGCCGACGCCGTCGATCCGGCTATGGGCGGAGCCCAGGCCGCCCTGGCCGCGTCGGTGTTCCATTTCGACGTCTTCACGATATCCGCTGCCAAGCGAGCGCTGGCCGCGCGGGGATTGCCAGTTAGGATCTCGTCCCCATGACCACCTACCTGCTGCACGGGGACTCGCTGCACAGTCCCGAGATGCGTCACGAGATCGCCGAGGTGGTGGCCGACCCCGTCACCTTCCTCGATCACGAGGGCCGGCGAATCATCGTTGTCAGTCCGTTGGAGGAGAGCATCTTCGCGACCCGCGAGGACGTGATCGATGAGATCTGGACCGTGCACGAACTCGGCTGGGGCGAGCTGATCAAGGACGAGTCGATGAGCCTGTATGACCTCGAAGCCGAGATGGTGCTGCGAGCTCTGACGCGCGCAGGGACCGCCTCGGTCGCGGTTCCCGCGTCGTTCGGCTTGCTCGTGGGCGACTATCTGCGCGCGCGCGGCATAGAGGTGAACGTCGACGCCGATGGATGGGCTGAACGCCGGCGCCGCAAGGCTCCCTGGGAGCTCGAAGGAATCGAGAGAGCGCAGCGCGCAACCGAGACCGCGATGCTGACGGCCGCACATATGTTGCGGGGTGCCGAGCCGACCGACAAAGGCACGCTGCGTTTCGAAGGCGAGATCCTCACCGCCGAGATGATCCGGGAGGCTATGAGCGCGCAACTGGTTGCCCTGGGAGCGGAGTCCGAAGAGATTCTCGTGCAATCGGGGGACGCGTGTATGAACGGGCACGACCTCGGCTTCGGGCCGATCCTCCCAGATCGTTCGTGCATCATCGATTGTTTCCCGCGCGACCGGCGAACCGGCGTCTACACCGACATGACCAGAACCTTCGTACCGGGCGTCCCTTCGAAAGAGCTGAGCGCGCTACACGAGCATTGCCGTGCGGCGCTCGATGCAGCGCTCGAGGGCATGAAGCCGGGCGACGACAGAGCGTTCCGGCGGGTCGCCGAGTACTTTGAATCGCACGGATACCCCACTTACCTCAGCCACGAAGGCGATTCGCCCTTGCGCGAGGGATTCAGCCACGGGCTCGGCCATGGCGTGGGGCTCGAGGTTCACGAACCGCCCGCTATGGGCAGGCGTTCGATGCCGCTGATGGCCGGAGAAGTGGTGGCCGTCGAGCCGGGCCTCTACTTCGAAGGCATCGGTGGAGTGCGCCTCGAGGACACGGTCGTGGTGACCGACGACGGTGTCGAGCGATTCACCGACCCGTTTTCCTACGACCTGCAGCCGTAGCGTGATGGACCCGGAGTCTCTGACCTTTGACGAGCGCGGCCTTGCTCCCGCGATCGTGCAAGACGCCGCAAATGGAGAGGTTCTCATGCTCGCTTACGTCGACGCCGAGGCGGTCCGGCGCACGCTCGAGACAAAGACGACGTGGTTCTGGAGCCGTTCTCGCGGGGAGTACTGGAACAAGGGCGCAACCTCCGGAAACATGCAATCGGTCCGCGAAGTTCGTTACGACTGTGACGCGGACGCGCTCCTGATGCTGGTCGAAGCGCGTGGCCCGGCTTGTCACACGGGCGAGCGGTCCTGCTTTCATAATCCTCTCTTTGAGCCCGAGGGGTGAGCGCGCACCAACCGGGCCGGGAGCGCTTCACACATCTCGCGCGCAGTCACTCCATCGTGCCCGTCTGGCGCGAGGTGCTGGCCGACGTGCAGACTCCGGTCGCCGCGTTCCTTCGTCTCGAACGGAGCCTCGGGGACGCCTTCCTGTTGGAAAGCGTCGAGGGCGGAGAACGGTGGGGGCGTTATTCATTTCTGGGAGGCGACTCGTTCGCGTCGGTGAAGGCGGCGGGCCAAAGAGTCATGGTCACCGGCCGGCCCCCGGTGTCGCCCCTTGAGGACGAGCCGCCCCTGGCCTACGTAGGACGGCTGCTCGCCGCGTGCCGCGCCCCCAGGCTCGAGGGGCTCCCACCTCTGCACGGAGGGGCGGTGGGATTTCTAGGCTACGACTGCGTGCGCGAGCTCGAGCGTCTTCCGGTCGCGCCGCCGGACGATCTGGGCATTCCCGACCTCGCGCTGTTGTTGACGCGCACGCTCGTGGCGCTCGACCACCTCACTCAGAAAGCATTCGTGATCACCAACGTCGCTATCGGAAACGACCTTGACCGGTCCTACGATGACGCCTGCCAACGATGTGACGAGATCGTCGAGACGCTCGCCGCTCCGCTGAGCGTTCCTTCGGCAAGCCCCAACCTGGCGTCGCCGCTGGAGCTCTCCGCCACCGTGTCGGACGTGGACTACGCCGGTTGGGTCGAAACCGCGCGCGAGCACATCTACGCGGGCGATATCTTTCAGGTCGTGCCCTCTCGCCGCTTCGAGGTCCCCCTTGGCACGCGCGCTTTCGATGCCTACCGGGTGCTCAGGACCGTGAACCCGAGCCCCTACATGTACTTCTTGCGCTTCGAAGAGAGCTCGAACCATGATGCCTTCGAGATCGCCGGCTCCTCGCCCGAGCCACTCGTGCGCGTGACCGGAGGTGAGGTCATCGCCCGGCCCATCGCCGGCACTCGGCCACGCGGCGCAACCGATGAAGAGGACCGGAGGCTCGAGGAAGACCTGCTCGGCGACGCGAAAGAACGCGCCGAGCACGTGATGCTCGTCGATCTCGCTCGCAACGACGTGGGACGGGTGGCTCGTTGGGGGACGGTCGAGGTTGACGAGCTCATGGTCGTCGAGCGGTACTCCCATGTCATGCACATCGTGTCGAACGTGAGCGGACGCCTGGCCCCCCAATGCAGCGCCTTCGACGCGCTGCGAGCGTGCTTTCCCGCGGGCACGGTCTCGGGCGCCCCCAAGGTGCGGGCGATGGAGATCATCGACGCCCTCGAGGTCACCAAGCGGGGGCCCTACGGCGGGGTTGTCGGGTACTTCGACTTCGCCGGCAACCTCGATACGTGCATCACGATCAGGACTATCGTCGCCGTCGGGGGCCGGGCCTACGTCCAGGCGGGAGCGGGCGTGGTGGCCGACTCGGTGGGCTCGGCCGAGGCTGCGGAGACGCGCGCGAAAGCCGAGGCCCTGCTCCGGGCTGTTGCCGCAGCCCCCTCGTTGTCAGGCGGAGTAGGCGTCGAGAGCCTCGGCGGCCCGTCGTGACCCGAGGCTCAAGCGAACCTCCGACCGGGTGATCGCGTCCACGAGATCCGCGGGCGCGTAGCGCTCGGTGCCGAAGAG
>JACDBF010000329.1 GCA_013695055.1 Actinomycetota bacterium | reverse complement strand
CCCACGCCCCTCCTCCAGGTCTCCCGCCGGAGGGCCACCCGAGCTCTACCGGCCGCTCGGGCCGCTCGGCACCGGCCTGCTCATGACGCGTGCCGGAGGACATGCGAGAGCGGGCTTCTACTCTCCGTTCATCATCGCCGGGCGCGCCTCATGGGTCGACACCTGGGGAGCTCCCCGCTATGGTCCCGGCGCTCTGGTCCGCACGCACGAGGGCCAGGATGTCTTCTGCGATTCCGGCGCTCCCGTCCTGGCGAGCGAGCCGGGGATCATCGAATTCGATCAGGGTGGGCTTGGCGGGCGGGTTGCGCGTCTGTTTCGCAACGACGGAAGCTACTGGTACTACGCGCACCTCTCCGGCTGGAACACCCGCCGGTTCTCCTCCGGAGACCGGGTCGAGGCGGGCGACATCATCGGCTACTGCGGCAACTCAGGCAACGCCTCCGGGACGAGCGCGCACGTCCACTTCGGTTGGTACGGGGCCGATGGTCGAGCCCGCGATCCGTTCCGCCACCTGGTCCGCTGGCTTGCGATCGCCGAGAGGAAGCACGGGATCGACCCGGGCTCCTCCGAGTCCGCAGCATTCGTGGCTTCCGGTTTCGGGCCCGGCTTCAACGAGAGCTTTGGGACGCCGGGGGGAAGGCGTCATGGGTCCGGCTCGAAATCTGGAAAGAGCCGGAGCGTTGAATACACGCCGGCCCGAGCAGCGCCCGACTCTTGGTGGCGCCTCTTGAGCTCGCATGGCTTTTCCGACGTCTATGGCGACGCAGCGACTCCGGGCCGGCCGCGGACGCGCATCGTCCGAGCGGTCGCTGAGAGTGGCCTCGACACCAGAGATCAGATCGTCGCCGTCGTCCTCTCGCTATGGCTCCTTGGTTTCGCCCTCATTCGGGTGCGCGGGGGCCGGCCTCGATCCGGCCACTCCGGCCGGCCTCCGGCTGAGCTTCTTCTGACTCCGTCCGCTCCTCGTCAACCGCACGCTGACGCGCTCATACCAACTACAAGACGCCGCAGCAACTGACACCGGATGAGGTGTCATTGTCGACACCGGATGCGGTGTCATCTAGGACATGAGCACCTGGGCGGGAAACCTCATCAGGCTGGCCCGCCGTGATCTCGGGCTGTCGCAGCGCGACTTGGCCCGTAAGGCAGGCACGTCGCAAGCGGCGATCGCCGCCGACGAAGCAGGCAAGCGCTCGCCGACGCTGGAGACGTTAGCGCGCATCATCCGCGCCGCCGGACTTGATCTCCGCATCCAGCTCGCTCCCGCCGACAGCCACGACGAGTGGCTTGCTCTTTACGAACGATCCTTGCCGCGAGAGGTCGTGGAAGCGAGCCGCAAGCGCGACCGAGCCTTGGTCGAACAAGCTCGGTCGGAAAGGGTTGCCAAGGCCGGGTCATCCCGTTGACCGGTCCCCCGGCCACCGAGGATTTCCTCTGTCAGCAAGGCTTGTTGCGTGGACACTCGACCTCGAGGATTGAGACGATAGTGCCTCTTCAACTTCGGCGCCCGGTAAAGGATCCATCACAACAACCTGAACCCGTGGGTGGGTCTGGTTGCCATCGGCGTAGCCGCGCTCAGTTTTCGACAGAGCGGAGACGTCAACCTTCAATCCGGCTGCCTCGATCGCGTTAACGGCGCGGACGAGATCGCGCCCTACAACATCGAGCACCTGGATCGTGTTTGCTTCCGGGATCTCCTGAGCATCCGGCGGCGGAGCGGGATCAGCTCGCTCATCGGTACATCCGCCCAGCAGAAGCCCCACTATTACAGTGGCAGTCGCTAGCAGTCTCATAGTCGTTCCGACGCTATCCGAACCGGAAAGGTTCCTCGTTTGCGCTTACGTGGCGGGCGACCCTTGATCGATACCGGCCTTTCTCGTGGCCCGCCCTCCTGGTCGACGGCTTGACAGGATAGGAGCGTGGGATAAGTAACTAGCTCCGTCTCCCAGCTCTTGCATCATGGATCCACTGCGCGCGCCCAGGAAGAGGCCATAGACCCCTCGGCGACCACTTGTTAGGGCGAAAACTGGAACTTAAAGGGAGGCGGGCCGGGTGCCGATAGCACAGGTATTCCAACGAAAAGGCAAACCCACGGCGACGTGGGGGCGCAAATGCGAGGTCCCGCAAATGGGGGCGGCCTCGCTGCCGAACTGGGAGGAATCTGTGAAGTTGTCACACCGGCTATTCAGCGGCTTCGCCGTCGCACTGCTCCTCGGAGCCCTCATCCCCACCGTCGCCGCCAACGCGACGACCTCCGGCAAATGCTGGCGCTATAAGGACACCGAGCGCAGCTTTGCCAAGAAGATCAACTCGGCTCGGTCGGGGAGCAGCGTCGCCAAGCTCC
>JACDBF010000287.1 GCA_013695055.1 Actinomycetota bacterium | reverse complement strand
GAGTGACGTTCGGCTCCTTCAAGCCGCTGGACGGAACCGCGACCGTGGCCGCGCTCGAGAGCGGACAAGTCGATGTCGGAGTGTTGTTCTCAACCCAAAGCGTGATCGAGGCCAAGGACTTCGTCCTCTTGGAGGACGACATGAACTTGCAAGCGGCCGAGAGCATCACCCCTTTGATCAGCGAGGGTGTCGTCGACGACGAGGTGACGCAGTTGCTCGACGATGTGAGCGCAGCGCTGACGACCGAGAACATCACCGATCTCAATGGGAGAGTGGAGATCGACCAGGAAGACCCCGCGACCGTTGCCGAAGACTTCCTGACAGAAGAAGGGCTGCTGTAGAATCTGCACCTTCGCACTGAAGAGTGCTGAGAGTTGATCGCGATCAGGATCGTGATGTGATGAGGGCCCGCCGGCTTCCCGGCGGGCCCTTTGTTATCACTATCGTGGTTTTCAGGAGTGCTTTTCGCCGGCCCGGATCTCCGCGTCCAGTCGATTGGGTGGCGGGGCCAGGGGGCAGACCCAGCGAGGATCGTGGGCGCACGACGGGTTGTACGCGAAGTTGAAGTCGAGCACGAGGGCCCCGTTCTCCATTCCGAGGTCCGCGCCCTTGACGGTGTCGAGGAGGTAGCGACCGCCGCCGTATGTCTCCCGGCCGGCGGTTGCATCTCGGAAGGGCAAAAAAACCCCGCCCCCGTAGCCATCCAGCCAGTAGGCCTCGAGCGTCAACTCTCGACCCTCGAACTCGAAGCTCACCGACGCAAAGCGCGTAAACCCCATTGTCTCGGTGCCGCTGGTGGCGATGTCGAAGTGCTGTGGCTCTGCCGGGTCCAAGGAACCCATAGCTCGTGCCGAGGGGTCGTAGTTGAAAAGCTCGAGCCCCGTGAAGGTGGTTCGCTCGTCGGCCGGAATCGGCGACTGGGCATGGCGGCCGAACATCTCGTCGCGCGTCCTTCTCCACAGCTTCCAGGCGCCGGCGGCATCGTCGGCCGCGCGCACATTCGCGTAGAGGTTGAAGATCCGGCGCTTCCAGTCCATGAGGCCCGGAATGTTCTCGGGGGGCGAGTGCGACGCGTCCTCGTTCATGCGGTCACGATACCGGCTACCCCTGTTGTGAAGGTCGTGCTTCCAGTTCGGGTGATGGTGCGGTGGAGAGGTCCGAATACCGCCGACTCTCGGCGAGATCCTTGCGGATCGTGAGCCAGGAGTTCACCGCGCCGAGCAAGCACAGGCCGGCGGCCACGAGCATCGCTCGCTGGAATCCGCTTGCGAGACCTCGGGGGCCCGAGCTTTCGAGTTGAGCTATCCCCGCGGCGAGGGGAAGGAGCGCCACCGCGAGGAGACCCGCCAGCCTGGCCATAGCGTTGTTCACTCCCGAAGCGACCCCGGCCCGGCGATCGTCGACGGCGGCCAGCACGGCGGTCGTGAGCGGGGCGACCGTGAGCGACATACCCAGGCCGAAAACGGCAACGCCGGGAAGGACCGCCGCCGCATAGGTCGCTCCGGGCACGATGTTTCTCATTAACAAGAAACCGGCCGCGGCGATCAGGGGGCCCGCGGTCATGGGCACTCGCGGGCCTATGCGAGTAGCGAGCTTGCCGGCGCTCGACGACAGCAATAGCAGCGCGATCGTGATGGGCGAGAGCGCAGCCCCCGCCTCGAGCGGCGAGTAACCGAGGTTGCGCTGCAGCTGCAGGACGACGAGGAACAGCGCTCCGCCGAGCGCTCCGTAGACCACCAGAGTAGTGACGTTGGCGCCTGAGAACTGACGGGAGCGGAAGATGCCGAGGGGCAGCATGGGATGATCCCGGCCCCTCTCGATACGCACGAACGCAACAAGAGCGGCGAGCCCGGCGCCGGCGGCTAGGAGCACCAGCGGGCTCGTGAAACCCTTCACCGGTCCCTCGATCAGCGCATAGACGACCGCCCCGAGCCCGAGCGTGGCGCTCGCCGCTCCTGGGATGTCGATGCGGCTTCCCTCGGTGCCGGCCTTGGTCTCGGGCACGTGCCGGAGCGTAACGACGATGGCGACGATGGCGATCGGCACATTCAAGAGAAACACCAGGCGCCACGAGGCAGCTTCCACGAGCCAGCCTCCGAGCAGGGGGCCGATCGCCGTCGTCACTCCCGAAAGTCCCGACCACCTGCCGATGGCTTGGCCGCGGCTTCCTGAATCGAAGTTCGTGGTGATTATCGCGAGACTCCCCGGCACGAGCAGCGCCGCGCCGACGCCTTGCAGGGAGCGGGCCGCGATGAGCGTCTCGATCGTCGGCGCAAGGGCGCACAGAGCGGACGCGGCGGTGAAGCCATAGAGACCGAGCAGGAAGACGCGCCTGCGCCCGAACAGATCCCCGAAGGAGCCGCCGAGGAGCAGCAGAGCGCTCAGCGTGAGGAGATACGAATCGATCGTCCACTGAAGTCCCGCGAGATTGGCGCCGAGCTCGTCGGCGATCGCCGGCAAGGCCACGTTTACGACGGTGGAATCCAAAAATGCCATGCCCGAGGCGAGGACCGTGGCAAGAATGACCCAGCGGGCCGCCGGGCTCTTGAACTCGATGAGGTGGTCGCTCACTCGAACTCGGGCTCCACGTGGGGCCGTGAAAGGGTGGGCCCAGATGGATTTGAACCATCGACCTCACCCTTATCAGGGGTGCGCTCTAACCGAGCTGAGCTATGGGCCCCGGCTGGAGGACGCATATTACCCGCCGAGCCGGGCCTGGAGAGGTCGAGCCGCGGCTCAGTTGCCGTCGAGTCCGAGCCCCGAGACGATGTCGTCCTTGGGGCGGGCGCCGACGACCTGTGAGGTCACGTTTCCGTCGGTGAACAGGGCGATCGTCGGAATGCTCATGACGCCGTACTTGCTCGCGATTGCCGGAGCGTCGTCGATGTTCAGCTTGACGACCTTGAACTTGTCGCCGTATTGGG
>JACDBF010000278.1 GCA_013695055.1 Actinomycetota bacterium | reverse complement strand
CCCGGCGCGATCGTGAAGTTCAACGACATCCTTCCGGAAGGCGAGGGCGACCTCGGGGGCCGGGAAGTCTCCTTCACAGTTCTCGTCAAAGAGATCAAGACCAAGAGGTTGCCGGACCTGGACGACGAATTCGCTAAGACGGTTGGAGAATTTGACACGCTCGATGACCTCAAGAATGATCTGCGGACTCGGCTCGCGAGCGTCAAGGAAGGCATCGTCGAAGAGCAGATACGCGCGCTTGCACTGGAAGCCCTGGTCGACGCATCGGATCTGGATCCACCCGAAAAGCTCGTCGAGAGTGAGATGAATCATCGGATGGAGCACTTTCAAGAGGATTTGAAGCGCGCCGGGATGTCGATGGCCGAGTATGAGACCGCCTCGGATTCGACTGAGTTGGAGGTGAGGTCCGAAATGCGATCTCAGGCCGCTCGATCTGTAAAAGCTGAGCTATTGCTGGAAGAAGTCGCCCGGCAAGCAAAAGTAGATGTTACCCAGGAGGATGTGGGCCGGGAGGTGGCTGTCGCCGCCGCTCGCGCCCAGCGAGATGCGACCGAGCTGGCCAGGCAACTGGTCGATTCAGGGCGCTTGAACACCGTGGCAGCGGATATCATGCGGCGCAAAGCGCTCGATCACGTGATCGACAGTGTCACTGTGATCGGGAAAGCAGTCGATGAGGGAAGTGATGATGAATAACGAGGATCGATATCGCAACTATCTGGTTCCCATGGTGGTCGAGCAAACGAGTCGTGGCGAGCGCGCTTTCGATATCTACTCGCGCTTGCTCAAAGAACGCATCGTCATACTGGGAACGCCCATAGACGATCAGGTCGCAAACCTCATCGTTGCACAGCTCTTGCACCTCGAGTCAGAAGACCCAGAGAAGGACATCAGCCTCTATATCAACTCGCCGGGGGGGATGGTCTATGCGGGCCTCGCGATCTACGACACCATGCAGTACATAAAGCCCGACGTCTCGACTATTTGCGTCGGTATGGCCATGTCGATGGGATCGATTCTGTTGTGCGGCGGAGCCAAGAACAAGCGGTCGGCTCTGCCAAACGCCAAGGTCATGATTCATCAGGGCTCTGCCGGCTTTCAGGGCACTCCGGCGGACATCGAGATCCACGCTCGGGAAGTGCTTGCCCTGCGCCGGCGGATGGCGGAAATCTACTCCGAGCACACCAACGTGCCCGTCGAGCAAGTCGAGAAGGACATCGATCGCGACCGCTTCATGACTGCAGAGGAAGCCAGGTCGTATGGCATCATCGACAGTATCGTCACCAGTCGGAAGATCGCCGAGGTCACACCATCGATCCAAGGCGAACCGGCCCGATTGGCGGAGGCAGAGGCCGAGCCCGATACAGCGAAGCCCGAGACGTAGAAGGGGGTTTGGATGCCCAAGTTCGGCGACGGGGGAGATCTTCTCAAGTGCTCCTTCTGCGGTAAATCCCAAAAACAGGTAAAGAAGCTGATCGCCGGTCCCGGCGTGTACATCTGCGACGAGTGCATCGACCTCTGCAACGAGATCATCGAGGAAGAGCTATCCGAGACGCCTGAGCTCAAGCTCGAGGATCTTCCCAAGCCCAAGGAGATCTACGAGTTCCTGAACGACTACATAGTCGGCCAGGAGCAGGCGAAAAAGGTCCTGTCGGTCGCCGTCTACAACCACTACAAGAGGATCCAGGTCGGCGGTCAAGATGCCGACGTAGAGCTCGCCAAGTCGAACATCTTGTTGCTCGGCCCAACCGGGTGCGGCAAGACGCTGCTCGCTCAGACCCTCGCCCGCATGCTGAACGTCCCATTTGCGATCGCCGACGCTACCGCTTTGACCGAAGCCGGCTACGTGGGCGAAGACGTCGAGAACATCCTGCTCAAGCTCATCCAAGCCGCCGACTACGACGTCAAGCGGGCCGAGACGGGAATCATCTACATCGATGAGGTCGACAAGATCGCGCGTAAGAGTGAGAACCCGTCGATTACCCGCGACGTCTCAGGGGAGGGCGTGCAGCAGGCGTTGCTGAAGATCCTTGAAGGAACTACGGCAAGCGTGCCGCCCCAGGGCGGTCGCAAGCATCCGCATCAGGAATTCATCCAGATCGACACGACCAACGTGTTGTTCATATGCGGCGGAGCTTTCGCCGGTCTTGAAAAACTCATCGAAAGCCGCATCGGCAGCAAGGGGGTCGGTTTCGGAGCCGATGTCCGCAAGCTCGAAGAGAAAGACCTCGGACACATCCTCGGTCACGTCCTTCCCGAAGACCTGCTCAAGTACGGGCTCATTCCCGAGTTCGTTGGACGCCTGCCCGTGTTGACCCATGTGCACAACCTCGACACCGAAGCGCTCGTGAAGATTCTCACCGAACCCAAGAACGCCCTCATCAAGCAGTACGAGAAGTTTTTCGATTTCGACGGGGTCGAGCTCGAGTTCTCTGCCGACGCTCTGGAAGCGGTTGCCGAGCAATCGATGCTGCGCGGCACCGGTGCCCGCGGGCTGAGAGCGATCCTTGAGGAGGTCTTGCTGAACGTCATGTACGACCTGCCGAGCCAGGATGACGTGGGCAAATGCATCATCAGCCGCGAAGTCGTGCTCGACAAGGTCAATCCGACCCTCGTCCCCCGAGTCAAGTCCCGTGCGCAGCGACCGGCCCGAGAGCGCTCTGCCTGAGTCTCTTTTCCCTTATTCATCCAGCGGCTCGGGATGCCGATGACTTCCTGAGATAACGTCTTCAGGAGGTGTCGTGTGAAATCTAAGTGGCTGATAGCAGTCGTGGCCGCCGTGGTGTTGATCGGCGGAGGCGCGTTCGCGGGGATGAGGTTCTTGAGCGAACCTGCCGTGGACGACGCCCTGGGGCTCGCTCCCAAGGACTCGGTCGTATACGTCAATGCCTTTCTAAATCCTTCCACCGGCCAGAAGATGGCGCTCAGGGACCTCCTGGCGAAGCTTCCCGAGTACGACACCACTGAGGCCGCGGGCGATGCCGTGGCCGGACTCTTCGACGATGCTCTCGCCGACACCGGCCTCACCTATCGAGAAGACATAGAACCGTGGGTGGGAAAGCAACTGGCCGTGTTCGTGGCCGCTTCCGAAGAAGGGGGGGACCCGGCGGTTGCAGCCCTCGTGGCCGCCGACGACACCGATGCCGCCCTGGCTGCGGTCGAGAAGGCGCAGAGCCAAGAATCGACCGAGCTCACAGACCAGTCTTACGAGGGCGTCGACTACCAATCCAACGCCACCGGTGATCAAGCGACCGGCGTGGTCGAGGGCTTTCTCGT
>JACDBF010000268.1 GCA_013695055.1 Actinomycetota bacterium | reverse complement strand
CGCGGTAGTACTCATGCTTCCCGAGGCCAACCGGGAACGCGTTCGCTCCGTTGCCCTCATCGGGGCCGCGGTACCTCTCGTCCTGTCCGTTAGCCTCCTCGCGCGGTTCGAGCGAACGACCGCTGCTCCACAGTTCGCCGAATCTCACAGCTGGATCCCCGAACTTGGGATGACCTACACGCTGGCGGTGGATGGATTGTCATTACCTCTGATACTGCTGACCGTGTTGCTGGTCTTCGTCGCGTTGCTCTCATCCCTGCACATCGGTCGCAACCCGAAAGCTTTCTACATCTGGGTGTTCCTCTTGGAGTTTTCCTGCCTTGGCGTCTTCGCCGCGCGCGACTGGTTCCTTCTTTATGTGTTCTGGGAGATCGCCCTCGTGCCGATGTTCTTTCTGATCGGATTATGGGGTGGACCGCAGAAGGAACGGGCCACCATGACATATTTCTTGTACACGCTTGGCGGCTCGATCTTGATGCTGATCGGCATCTTCGCCGTGTATCTCGCGGCAGATCCTCACACCTTCGACATGGACGCACTGAAGGAAGCGAGCAACGGTTGGACTGCGGGCTTCCAGGTGATGCCGTTCCTCGCCTTACTAGCCGGATTCGCAGTGAAGATTCCGATATTCCCTCTCCATGGATGGTTGCCTTTGGCCCATGTCCAAGCGCCGGCACCCGTAAGCATCATCTTGTCGGGTGTGATGCTCAAGCTTGGCGGCTATGGGTTGCTCCGCTCGACCGAGATCCTCCCAGAGGGCGTCCGCGAGCTGGCGCCGTTGTTGTTCGTACTCGCTCTAGTCAACATCCTCTACGGTGCGTTCCTGGCATTTAGGCAGAACGATCTAAAAGCGATCGTGGCCTTCAGCTCCATCAGTCATATGGGTTTCGTCGTTCTTGGCGTCGCTGCACTGAATCACACGGGTTTCTCGGGTGCCATCTTCATGATGGTCGCGCACGGCATCGTCACAGGAGGTCTCTTCTTGTTGAGTGGGATGCTTTATGAACGTACCCACACCCTTGCTCTCGACGAGATCGCCGGCGTGGGTTCGCGTCTACCCATCTTCAAGGGCCTGCTCACGCTGACGCTTCTTGCTTCGATGGGTCTACCGGGGCTGGTCCAATTCCCAGGCGAAGTGCAGGTCCTGCTCGGAGCATTCCAGGATTTCGGTCTCCCGGTTCTCTTCGCCGCTGCTGGGATCCTCATAACCGCCACCTTCACATTGCGCGTCCTTGGCAGTGTGTTGGTCGACGATACCGAGGGTGGGTGGGCGGATCTGTCGGACGTGCGCGGCGCCGAGTTGATCGCGACCGTTCCTCTTGCAGCCTTCACCGTCATCCTCGGTCTGGCACCCGGTCTCGTGCTGGGGCTGTCCAATACCACCGTCGACTTACTCATCGCTAGGTTCGGGTGAGCGAGTTGGATCACCTCCCGGCCGCCGACGCTGGGATGTCTCAGCGTGAGCGAGTGATCGAAGTCGTAGAACACCTGGGTCATCTCCTTCCGAGTCAGGGTCCGATCACGACCTTCGTCCACCACAACACCCTGCACGGTCTGCAGCATCTTCCCTTCGACGAGGCAGCTCTGGCGGCCGAGGATTTTTTCGGCGCCCGCGCTTATCTTCCCGTCGAAGTAACCCGCGCCCACTACCGAACGGGACGAATCACCAAGGCCGACCTTGACGCCGTAGTAGCCGATCGCCCCGAAGCCAGCCAGAAAGAAGTCATCGGCACTGTGGGAGGCGCCACGGTCACCGACGCAGACATCCGGCGAGAACACCTGCTCCACGGCGTGAACCCGATCGACACCTCCAGGCTTCGCTTCCTCATCTCCGAACGCGGCGCGACCCGGCGCCTGATGGATGACGTACCGCCCGACGCTAGAAAGAGAGTTCTGGAAAAGGCGTCCAGAGAGCTAAGGGACGGCATCGATCGCGTGGGACGGGATCTCACCATGGGAGAGTGGCTGGGACGCTTGGTCGGACTCGACATCGCCTCCCAGGCAACGGCCACGGCTTTGCGGGATCGCTCGGCGGGCAGCACTCCGCGGAAGACCGTTGCTGCCCTGCTGGGATCCTTAGGAGTGCCCGCTGCCCGGCGAGAGGGCTACCTCAAGCTGATCGATCAGGCGATTGGGAACGCGCCGGAACCGGATCGAGATCGTCTCCGTCGAGTGTGGCTTGCTGCCGAAGCTCGCTTCGTGGACCGGGTAGCGCGGCGTCATCTCGACGTGCCGGGAGATCTGGGAGTCATAGAAAGACAGTTGCTGGTTGGCCCCGAGCCTTTCGCGGTGACGTCGTTATGGGCTGCTTGCTTCACCGCCTGTGAGGTTTCGGATCCTCTGTCTCCCACGGACCCTCGGACCCTGGATGCTCGCGATCCCGACGCCTCGATGGACCATATCGGAGAGGAATTCACCACGATCCAGAGCGCTGGCGGACCCAAGGTGGGGCTCAGCTCGGGAGAGCGTGCCGCCGTCGAGAACGCGGTAAGGCCCGTACTGGAAGAGCTACGGATGCGAGTTGACATGGACCCTACTCAGGCGAGAGACGCGGAGTTGCGCGAAGCGGCAAGCGCTGCTTGGTTCGCCCTGGACGATCTCAAGGGCGGAACCTACAGCCGGATCGGGTTCGACGCGCTGGGAGCGCTGGCGTCCCTGATGCCAGCGGCCGAAGAGGTCTCTGCTGTGTCGCGGCGGATCGGCGTGAAGGATCCCCAGTGGGTCATGAGAGTCGAGACCGAGTCTTTGCTTGACGAGGACCTTGCGCGGTTGGGAACTGACCTCACGCATGCAGATCTGCTGCAGCGATTGACCGGCATCGATGCAACCGCTTTGGTGAACCGCTACATGATCCGGCTGTGCGCCGGTTTTCTCGACCTAGGACAAGCGGCGTGGAGGATGCCGGACCGGACACTGGGCTTCTACGGAGCGTGGCGCTCGTCACTCGAGCATGACCGCACGCTGGCGACCATCGGGCTGCGCGGGTGGCCATCCCGTACCACCGATGTCGCCGAAGACCCGGCTGAGGCGCTCACGGTTCAGCTCGACCGTCTAGGGATCAGACCCGACGATCGGCAGGCCTACCTTGGACGGGTGCTGGCTGCCTTACCGGGCTGGGCAGGGATGATGAACTGGCTCGGCAACAACCCCGGATATGGGCCACAGAAGACGCGGCCCACCGATCTAGTCCAGTACCTGGCCGTCCGACTCACGGTCGAAGCGGAGCTCGTGAGCCAGAGTTTCGAACGAACGATGGGCTTGGAGGCTCGTGACGTCGCAGTCCTCTCGGAACATCTCCGCGCTCGCGCCGCCGAGTGCTACGTCCGTCGGGAGTTGCATCGTGGAGTTCTTCCGACCATCGTGGCCCAGGGCGCACGCGACCTTGAGCGCAGCGGCGGTGACGGTGACCAATGGTCCCACGTTGCGCTCCAAGCATGGAGCTGGAGCCGGCATTCCGCCGCAAGCGCCCTCTCCACGGTGGCGGACCAAGTGTGGCGGATCTTCCGGTTGGCCCAACTCGCGGGATGGTCGGCTGAGGAGATCAAGACGCTTCCATCGTCGACCAGAGATCGCATACTGGCCACACTCGATGCGTACCCCGAGAGAGACCATCGGCCGGTCTGGCTGTCAGCTTTCGAGAATCACTACCGTGAGGAGATCCTAGGAGCCCTTGCCGCGAACCGCGCCAAGGGCCGGTGGCAGGTGCGAGACCGCCGACCCAAGGCTCAGATGGTGTTCTGCATCGATGAACGCGAGGAATCGATGCATAGAGCGGTCGACGAACTCGATCCGGAATACGAAACCTTAGGCGCGGGCGGATTCTTCAACATGGCGATGGACTTCAGCGGATTCGACGATCACGACGTCACGCCGCTATGTCCCGCCGGCGTCATCCCTACCAATCGCGTCAAGGAGGTTCCTCGCGGGGACGGGACATCTCTAGCGAGAGCCAAAGAGCGACGCAACCGTCGTCTGTGGCGTGAAACGGCTGAGAATACTTATTGGGAGCTCAAGCGCAACGCAGTGTCGGGCTTGTTCCTTACTCAGCTCGTTGGTCTTTTTCAATCCGTCCCATTGACCGCTCGGGTGCTCGCGCCCTGGAACTGGGTGGAACTCAAGGATCGGGTCGAGCACCGACTGATCCCCTCGCCGGAGACGCAACTCACCGTCGACGCAGCGGAATTCGCCGGACTTGGATTCACCCTGACCGAACAGACGGATCGCATCGAAACGCAGCTACGCAATATCGGGCTCACGCATCACTTCGCCCGCCTTGTCGTCTTCATGGGTCACGGCTCGTCTTCGGTCAACAACCCTCATGAGTCCGCACACGACTGCGGAGCCTGCGGCGGCAAGCACGGGGCCCCCAACGCTCGCGCATTCGCTGCCATAGTTAACCGGCCGGCTGTGCGCCAGGAACTGGCGAAGCGCGGTATCGAGATCCCGCAGGACACTCACTTCGTCGGGGGTGTCCACAACACCGCCAGCGACAGGAACACCTTCTTTGACACCCAGGACATCCCCGAGACGCACCGCGCTGAGTGGACGGCGTTGCACCGGGATCTGGGCAAAGCCCGTGCCTTGTCAGCGCGGGAACGGTGCACGCGTTTCTACTCGGCGCCCAAGACCTCATCTCTGAGACGGTCTGTGAGGCACGTTGAGGAGAGGTCACGCGATCTATCCCAGGTACGTCCTGAATGGGGACACTGCACCAACGCGGTCGCTCTTGTCGGTCGACGCGCTCTCACCCAGAGTCTGTTCCTAGACCGGCGAACCTTCGTCATCTCCTATAACCCCAGCGGCGACCCCGATGGCTCGATCGTGCAGCGGATCCTTCTCGCCCTGGGACCCGTCGGCGCCGGTATCAACCTCGAGTACTACTTCTCGACGGTCGACAACGCTGTGTTCGGCTGCGATACGAAGGTTCCGCACAACGTTACGGGTTTGCTTGGGGTCATGGAGGGTGCCGCTAGTGACCTCCGTACCGGACTGCCGAAACAGATGATCGAGATCCACGAAGCGATGCGCCTATTGTTGATCGTCGAGGCGAGCACCGGAGTCCTAGGTGAGATCTACGGTAATCAACCGGCCATCGCCGAGTTACTCGACAACGAATGGGTCCA
The DNA here is from genome assembly GCA_013695055.1 of Actinomycetota bacterium. Taxonomy (GTDB): domain Bacteria; phylum Actinomycetota; class CADDZG01; order CADDZG01; family WHSQ01; genus JACDBF01. The sequence continues at coordinate 11,311 of JACDBF010000268.1, read as the reverse complement.
CCTCGTATCGGTGGATCCCATCGACGGGCACTTCGAGCTGTTCGTGCCGGGAAAAGGCTTTGTGCCGTGGGAGGGTGAGCCGGCAAAACTCCCCCTGGTGGCGAACTCCTTCGACTATTACAACGGACGAACCGGCTTCCTGCCTCCCGTTCGCATCGAGTCGAAAGTGACGCGGTGACGGCAGAAGATCTTCTGATCACGTCGATCCCAGGGTTCTCCCTCCTGGCAGCCGTGCTCGCGGTCGCGGATCGAGTCTCCGGCGGGCGCTTTCTCCGCGGCGGGCTACTCAGCAGGGTCGCGGTTTGGGGAGTGGGTCTCTCGGCCGGATCGGCAGTCGTCGCTGCCGTCATCACGTTCGCTGACCCGACTCCGCGTTTCGTCACCCTCGGCACATGGCTCGAGACCGGTTCGCTGACGGTGCATGTGGGGTTTCAGTTGGACCCCCTTTCGGCGACGATGGCCGCGACGATCGCAGGGTTGAGCTGGCTGGTTGCCCGCTTCTCGGTCAACTATCTTCATAACGAGGCCGGCTTCGGCCGTTACTTCACCGTTCTTCCGTTGTTCGTCGCAGCGATGTTGTTTCTCGTCCTCGCCGAGAACTACCTGATGCTCTTCATCGCATGGGAGATCGTCGGCGCATGCTCGTATCTCTTGATCGCCTTCTACCGTGACCGCAGCTCGGCCGGAGAGGCCGGCACGCGAGCTTTCGTCCTAAACCGGGTAGGCGACGCAGGCTTGCTCGCAGGGATCTTCATCCTCGCGGGGCAGAACAATGGACTGAGCTATGCCGAAGTGCTGACGTCGCCGCTGTCGGCCGCGACGGGAACCGCAGTGGGACTGTGCTTGTTGATGGGAGCGGCGGGGAAGTCCGCCCAGATGCCGCTCGGAGGATGGCTGGCGCGGGCCATGGAGGGTCCGACACCATCCAGCGCCTTGATCCACGGCGCAACCATGGTCACCGCCGGCGTCTATCTAGTGGTGCGGAGCGCTCCTATATACGAGCGAGCACCCATCGCTCTGGTGGCGGTCGGTCTGATCGGAGCCGTGACCGTGCTGTACGGCCAGCTCGCGGGTCTTACTCAAACCGACATCAAGGGCATGCTCGCCGCTTCCACGAACGCCCATCTTGGTTTCATGCTGCTCCTGTGCGGGCTCGGGTTGTACACGATCGCAATCTTCCATCTTGTGGCCCACGCCTTCTACAAGACCAATCTGTTCCTCACGGCCCCTTCGATCCTGCACCATCTGCATGGGGGTCCGGACCCTGCAGCGGTGGCCCCGCCGACCGATACCGCTCGTGGAACCGCGGCTCTGGTGGGCGCGGCGGCTCTTGTGCTCATCACCGTTCCTTTCGTGGCGGGATCGCTGTCGTTACCTGATGGGTGGGCCCGAGGGACCGTCGCGCTCGGCGGTCTGGGAGCAGTGGCTGCGTTTGGCCTGTGGTTCTCGGTCGGTCGGATGGTGCGCGCCACTTTCCACGATGATGCCACGAGGACACGACGAACGGCCGTCGCCCTTGCAGTTGGCTTCGGACTGGTCGCTGTTGCGATCGCCGTTCGATTGGTGCCGGGCGGGATCGAAGGTTCCTGGTTCGCTGTGCTGCTGTCTCCGACCGTCTCACAGAGTGGGACCCCCGTGGAAGCCCCGCTCGCCTCGACCATCGTCCTCTTGGCCGCACTGATCTGCCTGACGCTTTCGGGTATCGCGGTGCCGCGGTTCTTCGATCGTTTCCGGGCAGAGTCGCCGCCGGGAACCGGTGGGTCGTTCACACGCAAGCTCTACTACGCCGCAGCCAACCGAATATGGCTCGATGAAGCAGCGGATCGAGGGACGAAAGCCCTAACGCGCATAGGCGCCGGCATCGATCGTTTCGAACGCGCAGTGCTCGATCCGATCACCGGGGCGTTGCTGCCTTCCTACAGGCCCCGTCCCGATATGACCTGGGAGACGCGGTTGCAAGTGGCGGCGGAAGCCGCCGATGCGGACGAGTCGGCAGAGCGGCCCGGGCTGGAGTGGCTCGGGACGGCGCCCCATCCGGCGCGTACCCGCGCGGGGGGTCGGGTGCGGACAGAGGGGACGGTGACCGAACGGCTTAGCTCCGTCACCACTCGTCTGGAGCGCAGGCTCACGGCGCGGGCCGGTGGCCTTTACGGCGCACTCACCGATGCAGGTTCGTCGTTCAGCGAGCGCACGGAGCGAGTGGTGTTCCAGCGAGGGGTCGAAAGCGCGTTCGAACGCCTCTCGCGAGCGCTTGCTTCACTTACGGAGACGATCGAGAACCATGTCTTCCAACTAGGGCCCGGTCGGATCGCTGAGGTCGGCGGACGCATCCGGAGGGTCTTGCTGCTGATGGAGGCGTTTCTCGGCAGGCCTTTCGTTGCAGCCGTGGTAACCCTGGGTTGCATCATCGCCGTTGCGGTGGTCCGCTGATGCCGGACGAGTTATTGGCGGTTGATCAGGTCGGGTTTCCGGTCCTGACCCTTCTGCTCCTCTTCCCTGTGATCGCGGCAGTGACCGTGTCTTTCTTACGTGATGCTCGTCTTGCGACACGCGTTGCTATCGGAGCCGCTGCTTTGGAGTTTCTCGGGACCGTAGCCGTCGCGCTCGCCTTTGAGCCCGGTACTTCAGACATTCAGTTCGTTGAACGCGTCGGTGATTTCCTCGGTGCCTCATGGCACATCGGAGTGGACGGGGTGAGTGTCTTGTTCCTGCCCCTTACCGCACTCCTTGGACTGATGGTGATCGCCTACGCAGAGCACCACGTTCCGGCCCGACGCTCCGAGGAGGACCCTCCCATAGTGGGGACCGCTCGCGGCTACTCGGCTGCCATGCTGCTCTTGGAGGCGACGATGCTGGGAGCGTTCGTCGCTCTCGATCTAATGGTCTTCTGGGTTTTCTTCGTAGCCGAGCTGATCCCGAGTTGGTTCCTGATCACCCGTTGGGGAACCGGCCCGCAGCGCCGGGATGCCGCACGCAACTATGTCGGCTACGTCGGTGTTGGCGCGCTGTTGATGCTGATCGGGATCATTCTCACCGGCCGCGCTTATGCAGACGCCACCGGCGATGGTGTCTCCTACGAGTTGGGCCGGTTGATCGCTGCGGGCCTGCCTCCTTCGTCGCAAACGTGGCCGTTCGTGCTCTTCGCGCTGGGATTAGCAGCCAAGGCGCCGCTCTTTCCCTTCCATACGTGGCTCCCGAAGGTGCTCGATCACGGCCCGGTGGTGGGGATGAGCGTGTTCCTGGTCGGAGTGAAGCTTGGAACCTATGGATTCTTTCGTTTCGTCATCCCGCTCTTTCCCGATTCGGCTCTCGAATGGCTGTGGGTCATGGCCGTGGTCGGGGCGGTCAGTGTTATCTACGGCTCGTTCCTCGCCCTGGGCCAAACGAACCTTAGGCGCTTGCTCGCTTTCGCGAGCGTGGCGCACATGGGGGTAGTGATGCTGGGGCTCTTCTCTTTGAATCTCGATGGGTTCGAAGGCGCGGTGCTGCAGATGGTCAACCTTGGGATCGTGGGTGCCGGGCTGTTCTTCATCGCCGGGTTCCTGACCGCCCGCATCGGTCAACCGGAGTTGGGTTCGCTCGGAGGGCTCGTCTCCTCTGCTCCACTCATGACGACGGCCTTCCTGTTGATTGCGCTGGCGGGGATCGGCCTTCCCGGCACCAACGGATTCAACGGTGAGCACCTCGTGATGCTTGGTGGCTACAGACGCAGTTGGTGGATCGCCGTGGTCGTCGGCCTCGGCGTGTTGTTGACCGCCGCGTACTCGCTGTCCTACTTCATGCGCGGGTTCATGGGTAAGCCCCACGAGACCCTCTCCGAACGCATCTATGACCTCACGCGCGGAGAGCGAGTGATCGTTGCGGCTTTGGCCGCTCTCATCTTCTGGATAGGGCTCGGAACGAGTCCCTTCATCCATCGGATGCGTCCATCTTTGACCTGGCTCGAACAAAGGGTCGAAGGCGTCTCTACCAGCATCGCTGGGATCGAGGCCCGCTTGTGATGGAGAGCTCCGACCCGGGTTTCTCATTTCTTGCTCTTCTATTGTTCTGGCCGCTCTTGGTCGGCCTCTGCCTCATCCCCTTCCGCGATGTGCGCTTGATCCACCGTCTTGCCCTGATCGGCGCACTCGTGGAGTTGGGGATGTCGATCTCTTTCTTCGTCCGTTTCGCAGCAGCGCCTACGGCAGGCTTTCAGTTCCAGGAGCAGCTTCCCTGGATAGACGCGATCGGTGCCAGCATCCACATCGGGGTCGACGGCCTGTCTGCACCATTCCTGCCGCTTACGGCACTGTTAACGGTGATCGCGGTGGCGCAGGCGCGCACCACGGTTGCTCATCGCCAGAAGCCCTATCTCATCTCCTTGCTTGCATTCTCGACTGCGTCCAATGGGATCTTCACAGCATTGGATCTCGCTCTCTTCTTCGTTTTCTGGGAATTGATGCTGGTCCCCACCTTCGTGTTGATAAAACTCTGGGGGACCGGTCCAGGCCGCGGCCATGCAGCCACTAAGTACGTCTTGGCGATGCTGATGGGGTCGGTGACGCTGCTTGCGGCGCTGGTCCTCCTGAGCGTCAACCACCGCAACGTGACGGGCTCCTTGTCTTTCGACTACCTGGCGCTTCTCGATATCGCGGTTCCAGCGGGTCTGGGAACCGTCGTGTTCTTCCTGATGGCATTTTCGTTCATGCTCAAAGCGCCTCTGTTCCCGCTGCATTCGTGGCTTCCACCTGCCTTGCAAGAAGGTCCCATCGGCGTAGGGATCCTCCTCGCTGGCCTCAAGGTCGGCGTCTATGGGTTCTTGCGGTTCATCATGCCGTTGACCTCCGATGCCTTCATGGAATGGAGATGGTTGATCGCGGTCCTCGCGGTCCTCGCGGTCCTGTATGGGGGCCTTGCAGCTCTTGCTCAGCCAGACCTGCGTCGCTTGATCGCTTTCGCAGGGGTGAGCCATGTCGGGCTCGCCCTGCTCGGCCTGTCCGCGGGCAACTCGGACGGGATCTCGGGGGCGGTGTTCCTGCTCGCTAACCTGGGCTTGACGTCGGCGGGGCTCCTACTGATCGCCGGGTTTATCCATCAGAGGTTGGGATCAACCGACGTCGGCGCCTTGGGCGGGCTCAGCGTGAAGGCGCCTGCTCTAGCCGCTTTTGCCCTCGTGTTCGCCTTTGCGGAAGCGGCACTCCCCGGCACCAGCGGCTTTCCGGGGGAATTCCTCGCACTGCTCGGGGCCTTCCGCGAGTTCGGCGCGCCCTCTCTCGTCGCTCTCGCCATCGTCGTGTTGGCGGCGGGTTACTCACTTATTTGGTTGCAACAAGCCCTCTATGGCCCGGTCACGCGAGAACCCGTTAATCACATCGTTGACCTAGGGCCCAGAGAAGCCACGCTCGCCTTTGTGGTCGCAGCAGCGATAGTCCTCCTGGGGATCTTCCCCTCACTCATCCTGGATCCCGCGGAAGCATCCATAGCGCAACTGGTCGAACGGCTGGCCGTTACCGCCGGTGCAGGAGGAGACGGGTGAAGCTGCTGCTGCCGATCCTCATCCCCCTCCTCGGAGCAGCCGCAGTAACCCTGCTGCGGAAGCAGCCGCAGGTTCGTGATTGGGCCGCCATCGCTGCCGGTGTTTGCCAGATCGTCGCCGTATCAGCATTGCTACCTGAAGTACTCGGCGGACGCGGAGCTAGCTTCGAGCTCGTTGAGTTCCTCCCTGACGCACCTATCGCCTTCCGTGCGGACGCTCTTGGGATGGTCCTGATCCTGACCGCTTCCGTGCTCTGGGCACTCACGACGGTGTATTCGATCGGCTATCTCGATCACTCGCACCTCTCGCTTACGCGTTTTCATGTGTTGGTGGGGATCACGATGGCGGCGACCGCCGGAGTCGCCTTCTCTTCCAATCTCCTTACTCTCTACCTGTTCTATGAGGCGATGACGATCGCCACCTATCCGCTGGTCACTTTCACCGGGACCGAGGCCGCATCAGCAGGCGGGCGGCGCTACCTCGCGTACCAGCTTGGAACGGGAGTTGCCCTGTTCCTTCCTGCCATCGTGTTGACGTACACGCAGACGGGCTCGTTCACTTTCACGCCGGGGGGCCTCTTCGGCGAGGACCTCACAGGTTTTCTCCCGATCTTCACGTACTTGCTGTTCCTCTTTGGGGTCGCGAAAGCAGCGCTCGTACCTGTTCATGCATGGCTTCCCGCGGCGATGGTGGCACCTGTTCCTGTAAGCGCCCTTCTTCACTCCGTGGCGGTGGTTAATGTCGGCGTGTTCACGCTGTTCCGGGTGCTAGTAGAGGTGTTTGGGGCCGAGGCGATCGCATCGCTTGGGCTGGGGCGACTTACTTTGATCGCGACCTCCATCACCATCCTCGTGGCTTCCCTCATAGCTCTTCGTGTGAGGAATCTCAAGGAGATACTCGCCTACTCCACGATCGGGCAACTGTCCTACATGGTGCTGGGGATCGCGCTGCTGAATGAAGCGGGGATAACGGGAGCCATCCTCCATCTCGTCGGTCATTCGGTCAGCAAGATCACTCTCTTCTTCGCGGTCGGAGCGATAGCGGTGGGAACAGGAGCGACCAGACTGAACGAATTACGTGGGCTCGGCCAACGGATGCCGCTCTTGCTCGGCGCCTTCACGGTCGGTGCGGCCTCGATCGTCGGGCTTCCTCCCACCATCGGTTTCGTAACCAAGTATTTCCTTTTCCTCGGAGCAGCCGGGGCGCATCACTGGATCGTGCTAGTCGTGCTGGCCGCCTCGACGCTCCTATCGGCCACCTACTACCTCCGTGTGATTCGTACCTCGTTGTCTCCGATGCCACATGTCGAATACGGCCCGAGCGGCCCCACCTCACCACCTCTGTCCGGACGCCCAGTGCCGAGAGAGATGATCGTTGCGCTCGTCACCACGGCAGTTCTCACAATCCTGTTGGGGGTCGTACCCGGACCGGTCCTTACGCTGGTACGCGCTGCGCTCCCCTAGCGCCCGTCGAGTGGCCGGGGCGAGTTCGGCGGTCCCGAGTATCTCGTTTCTAGCAATTGGTGGAAGCTACCGGAGTGGGGCTGCCCGGCGGTGAGTGGCTTCCCGGTCGAGGTGGCGCCGCGACCCGCAGCGAAGCGGAGTGGAGCTGCCGGGGATCGAACCGCCGGAGTACCGGCGGTAGTTCATCTCGCCTCAACCAGGGGACGGGCTGAGTCGGGTGCCAGATCCAGAACCTGCTGATCGTCTGTCAGCAAGTAGCTCCCTCGATCCTCCGCGAGAGCCACGTAGGCAGAGTCGTAGGCAGTCAATCCTCGGGCAGTCCAAGCCGCAACCGATCGAAGCGCTGGCTCGGCAACGTCAAAGCCCAACTCATCCAGGGCATCGACAAGCTCAAACAGTGCCGGCTCGTCCCATGACCACCGTCTTCCCGCGATATTCAGCACTTCCAGGAACATCAGGGAGGGAACGACGACAAGCAACTGCCCCTTTTCGTACTGGCCTCGCAGCGCTCGGGCCTGGGGGAAGCCGGCCTCTTCCTCTCCGGCAAACCACTTGAGAACGACCGAAGCATCGAGAACGAATTCGTTCAATGAGAGTCCCGCTCTTGTCGCACTGCTTTGGTGACGTCCCCCTGGTGCTGGTTGACGGCGAACAGCTTGTCGATCCGGCGGAGAGCGCGGCGTGCCGCCGCCGCGCGACCGGGTCCGCCTGATGCGTCGACCTCTCGAGCCGCAACGCGCGAGAGATAGGCACTGCGGTTCAGGCCCAGGGCGCGAGCTGCCTTGTCAATGCGCGCCAATAGTTTGTCGTCCAGCGATACGAGAATCTTTGCCATTCGCTGTTAGGATATCTGGATATCCCGCTGCTGTCGAGTGAAGAAACCTTGAATCAACGAGCTCAACCGCTTCGAGCCCCTTTCGATAACGATCGGTCACGTGTATTCGGCCGGGACTCTGCCGCGCCACCACGATGATCCGTTCGATCGCATGCTGGTGGCACAAGCGCTGGCCGAAGGGCTGACGATCGTTACGCGCGACCCGCGGCTGGGCGGCTATGGGGTAGCGACGCTGCTTGCATGACAGACTGCGACACGTAGCGCAGCGGAGTGGACCTGCCGGAAAACAAGTGCACCATCACAGCCCGCCGGTGACCAATGGGGCCTAGCCTCCCTGAAGACGAATCGGGGCCGATTCACTGTTGTCTCGCGGGACCTGCGCGTCAACTGGACCGACCGGCGCCGCAGACAGAGGACACCGGAACAACCTCTGTCGCACAGGGGAACCACGCATCTACTACTCCTGGGGGCCTACCTGAAGACTTACTAGCGTTGCCGACAATCGTGAAGTGGCAGCGAAAGAGTCTCCGATGTCGTCCCAGGAGTAGGTTGAGGCGGAGCCGTAGACGCGGACCGATGGCCCGTCGGCAGGCCCCAAGGTGCATTCCAGGACGACAGTTACCGGGGCATCCGACGAAACTCCATCAGGGGCTGCTTGGTCACAGTCGCTGCGCTCAGTGCCCGAGGCGAGATGGAGGCTCAGCCTGTTCCCTTGGAACGAACCCGGACCCCCGTTGAGGAACGAGTCAGTCACAGTGAAGGTTGCGATCGCCTTTAGGGAGACGCCATTCTTAGTGCGGTAGGTGGCACCCGCGCTGGCGAAGCCCTGGGCTGTCGCATCCTTGCAGAGCGGCACGGTGGTGCAATCTGCAGACGAGCTCACCTTCAGGAGACCCGACTTGCTGGCCGAAGCCGTAGCCGAGTTGATGCCTTCCGCGGTCGTATAGATGTTCTGGAACGCGTACGAATAGTTGGGTGTGTAGGTAACGGTACTTCCCGGCGGAGCGGCTAGAGCCGTTTCCGGCAACACAAGAACGAACGCGAAGACCACAACGACCGACTTCATCAGTTGCTTCATGCTTCCCATAGATCCTCCTTCAGCCCACGATGAAGATTTCCTATCTCAGAGGGCGTGAAAATCCCTGGAACAATTGTGGAATCCTTGTCTGCTCATATCGAATCCCTCTCAAAACGACTGCGACTGTGCCCAGATCCGTCATAAAATCCCTAAAGTGGGGGCGGCTGGGCTCGAACCAGCGGCCGATCGATTATGAGTCGATTGCTCTAACCAACTGAGCTACGCCCCCAAAGCTGCTCGTTGAATCATCGCAGAGGACCCCAGTTGACAACACAACGTGGAACAAATGTGGAACATTGCCCTGGGAATCGTCAACGGCATGCTCCTGACCAGCACCTTCGCGGGAAAACCATGTCCTATTGAAAGATTATGAGTCAGGGGTCTCACCCCCGGATTGTTACGCCTGCGAAAATGCGATCTAGCGCAGCGCTAATCCAGAACTAGACACTGGCCGTGCGCCTCGGCGACCTCGGCGACCAGCGTGATCGCCTCTACGTCGCCCTCGGCCGCGCGCCGATCGACGTATGAACTGAACCTTGCCAAGACGAGCGCCATGCGCGCGTGTGCCTCTCGGAGGGCCTCTTTCTGCGCTTCGAAGTTAGTCATCCCGCGCCTCCCGCATGGCCTCCACGAGCAGCATCTTCTCGGCGTCGTCCTTCGCCTCGCCGGCAAGTAATCCTTTAGTGAGGGCGTGCTTGAGGTAGTCGCGGCTGGCGCGCCGCCTGCGAGCATCCTGCGCGGCCATGAACGCCCTGTCATCGACGGCTAGCAGCTGCCCCTGAGCGATTCTTAGAGCCGCGAGGAGCTCGCGGCGGGTGGTGATCGTCGCGGCCCCCGAGGGCGGCTCCGGCGGCCGGGGTATCGGGCTCACGCGCGCCTCCTTCGAGTGGAGTGAGTCTTAATTAGGCCCGTCCTAATGTTCTCGTTCCGCAAAGCCTGCTGGGCCTCGCGGCTTAGCCCGAGTTGACGAAGCAAGCGCGCACACGAGGCCTCGGCGCTTGTGCGGATGCTCGCTGCTGGATGCTCACGAGGCTGGCCAAAGCGATCCTTTACGACCAGCCCCTCCGCCACGAGGAGCTCCTGGGCCTTGTCGCAGCGGTCTAAAGCCTGGACGGCGAGCTCCAAAATCGCAGCCTCATCGGCGCTGAATTGCCACGCGGCCTGAAGATCTCGCCATAATCTGCGGGCTCGTGGCCCGAGTCCCGGCGGCGCTTTATCTGCCATGAGTACCTCTCTTTTTTCTGGTTGGGTTTGAACCGTTAATGAAGACGGAAGGCCTGCGTACGCTCTGCAGGGACATGCGCTGGGGATTCGCATAGCCCCCCTCTAGTCATCAACCACGGCCACGGCGGCGGATCATCGGGGCAACGCAAGCCCGTCGAGGTGGGTGGTCCCGCACCGCTCCAAGGCGATCGTTGGTTCCCCAGCCGTCGTCGGGATCGAGCGGAGAGGAGGAGCTGTTGGCAGCCTGCCTCGAGGTTTCGCAGTCGGTGCGGCGCGCCCTTGGAACGAGAAGAGATCCGGCTGGACAACTTGGGGTTGGGTCATCGCCGTACCTCTTGGACAACCTCTGCACCCAAATTATCGACAAGGTGCTGCTTTGCAATCTTGAAAGCTTCGAAGCCTGAGTCTGAAACCTGAGTCTCGGGCTCTTCTCTTCTCTTATCCCTTAACTGCTTAGCACTTAGCTCTTCTCTTCTCAGCCTATCGGTAGGGTTAGGAAGGGGTATCGAAGGGGTATGGCCCCCAGGGTCAGGAAGGGCTTGGTGAGCAAGCGCACCATCCGCTTCCACGATGGCGTCTGCGAAGTCCTTTGCGTAAATGTACGCAAGCTTGAGGAGTTCGGCTTTCAGCCGTGTCTTGGGCAGTTGCTCTATGCAGACGCGAACTGCCCCAGTGATTTGCTTTGGCCCTCTCGGCTGAAGGAACTTCAGAGCCTGACGGTCGAGGATGATCTCGTTCTCAACGTCGTAGTCGATCACTTGGGCCTCCTGCAAGGCCTCGAAGGCTCTGTGCACTTCCTCGAGCCTCATCGCTGTATCAGCCACGACGTAGGGCTTAGGAAGCAGGAAGAGCCCTTCGCTGTTCCGATGCCGACAAAACAGCTGATACAGGTACACCAGCTGCGCGTTGGGATCCTTTCCTCTTAGCGCACGAAACTTCTTATCAAGGAGGTTTGGGGAGGTCTCGTAATAGCTAGCCACTGAGATCACCACCGTTGTAAACTTGATGTCTGGACTCTTGGCGGGGTTCTTGGGGCCGGCCTTCGGGCCGGCTTCGCTCGTTCATGGGGCACGCCTGCGCGCGCGCGCCGAGGCCAAGGCGAGCTTGGTGAAGTGGGCCTTACGAGCATGAGCCGCGCGCCGTTGCCGTTCGGCTATAGGAAGGATCCCCTCAGGATCCACTTGGGTCTCGAAGCC
>JACDBF010000266.1 GCA_013695055.1 Actinomycetota bacterium | reverse complement strand
GCCCTGGAGAGTTTGGGCGATACAACGAAAATGGCCGCCGATCTCTCCGGTTTCGGCCCCAGAGTCACTCCGGAGATCGGGGCGCTCCGTTACACGCTCCTCGAACCGGAGATAGAGCGCTACCGCTCTCTCGGGTGGGACTGCGGTGCAGCGCTCGAGACCGCGTGTCGCGCGGCCTCTCCCGGCGACTCCGAGTTGGACGTCGCCGCACGCACCGCCCATGAATGCATGAAACGCGATATCCAGGCAGTGGTGAATCTAGTCGCGGCCGACGAGCGCATCGCTCTTCGGCGCCACCCCCCTCCGACCATTAAGCGCATAAGAAAGGAGCTCATGGGGGTGGTCACCGGGCGCCGTCAAGGTTTGCACGCGTCGCTTACTCGCATGGTCTCATTCGAGGAGCCCGACGCCGAGCTCGTGAGCCGTCACCGGGCAGTGGCCCGCATTGACGCGCGCTTGATCTTGGAAAGCCGGTCCGGCAATAGATTGAACGCGGTTCTCGGCTCCGGCCTCGACCAGTACGCCGAGGAGGGTTTTCCCGAAGAGTGGAAACTTCATCACCAGGGGGGCCTCACCGGGTACGGGGGCCGGGAGATCTTCGCCACTCCAAGATCAGAGCATCGGCTGGAGGCCAATCAAGTCGTGGCGTGGAATCCTTCGATCACGCGCGTGAAATCCGAGGACACCGTACTAATCGGTACGAAAGGGCCCGAGGTGCTGACAAAGTCTGATTCCTGGCCGCTCCGCACGGTGCACCTCCCCGCGGGCGAGATGCAGCGCCCCACGATCCTGGAGAAGTGAACCCGGCACGACGACGGGGGCCGGCCTCGGGACTCTTGGACCAAACCCAAGCCGGGAAGCCGGGGGCGATCAGTCCCTGACGACGCGCGTGCCGCTCACTTCTCCGGCATCGTCGCTCCACACCTTCTTGCCGAGCTCGCTGTCCGTCAAATCAATGGGCGCCGTTTCGGCCTTGTCTTGACCTTGGGCGTCCGGCGGATTGAGCTCCAGCCGCAGGGACTTGAGAGTCACCTCGACGGCCTCGACTCGATCTCGAAGCTCACGCTCGTGCCGGGTGAGATTCTCATGATGAGCTACTGCCTCGTCCAGCAGTTTCCGGCACTCGTTCTTGGTGGCGTTCTCTAGTCGTTCGGCCCGCAACTCGGCCTCACGAACGGTCTTGTCGCCTTCCTTGCTGGTCTTGTCCCGCTGCGCGCTCGCCTCTTGCTCTGCCTTCCGCCGGATCTCCTTGGCTTTCTCGTTGGCGTCGGTGCGAACCTTCTCAGCATCCTGGCGCGATTTGCGGTTGATCTCGTCCGCCGTCTCTTTGGCGACGCGCAGTACCCCGCTCACCTCCTGCCCAAGGCTCTCGAAGGACGGCGACGACTCCGGCGCTTTGTCGCTCAAAGCCCCCTGGTAGGCGGCGGCGACTTGCGACAGGAAAGCATCGACCTCATCCTTGTCGTAGCCGCGACGGGCGATCGCGAATTCCCAGTGGGCGATTTCCTCAGGCGAAAGGGTCATATCTAGGCGCTCCAGGTTCGAAGGTCGTGCGATTCGCGGACGTCCCGCAGCCACAGGCACCATTGTGGCCTCTTTCCAAGGACACGCGCAACGGAGGGCGTCCTGTTCGCCGGATTTGTCCGGTTCAGCTCTCTCCGGCAAGTTCGCCGCCGCACTGGGTATCCTGCCAACAACCGCAAGGCTGGCGGGAGATCCCTTCGGGGGCAGAGGCGAGGGGACAGCTTGGCATCCGATTCCGATCCGACTCCAGACGAGCGGCGCGAACGCCTGGACCGCATGCTGCGCGAGCTGGAATCCATCAGCGCGGAACCCGGGCCGTACGACTCCCCTCAGCCGGCGACGGAAGAGGAGGCCATCCGTCTGGACCAGTCCGATGAGCCCTACGTCAATGCGGAAGATGTCTGGGGCGGCGCCGTACATCGGCCAGAGGAAGACGCCTTCCCTCCTTCTCGACGCGCGGCGGCGCCTCCTCCTCCGCCTCCTCCCACGATCGTCTTGGACGAGCCCCCTCACATCGGGCTCGAGGAGGATCAACGAGTTGAACCGGTCACGCCTCGCCGAAAAAGACGCTTCTGGCGCTATCTGATTCTCGCGACGGTGGCGCTTCTGATTCTCGACGCCGTCTGGATCGCGGTCGGGCTCCGCTCCATCGGAGGAGTGGACAACCGACTGGAGGAGGGTAGGGCTGCCCTCGAGGCGGGCGACTATCAAGCGGCAAGCCGCGCCTTCAGCAGCGCGCTCGAGGAATCGGGGTCCGCGGCGGGGCTCACCCGGCATCCTGCGTTCTTAGTGGCAGAAAACCTTCCCGGCCTCAGCTCAGACCCACGCGCTTTGGCCGCGATGATCGGCGCCGCGGAAGCCGGCTCGAGAGCCGGCCTAGACGCGGTCGGCGCCTTCCGAGCCATGGAGGCGCCTTCTGGCGGAATAGCGGCCGCTCTCTACAAGGGCGGAACGGTGCGGCTGGGGGCTGCCTTGAAGGGGAGGTCTTATATCGCTCTTCTCGAGAATCACCTGCTAGAAGCGCGGGCGGCGCTGGGCTCGGCGCCGCAGCCTCGCCTCGACGCGCTCAGGGGAGCACTCGCCGAGGCAACCACCAAAGTCGGCGACGCAAGTCAGACGGTGCGCAAAGTTCGCATCCTGCTCGGCGCATTGCCTTCCCTCTTCGGCGCAGAGACCGACCGCAGCTACTTGCTCATCTTCCAGTCCCCCAGCGAGAGCAGGGGGGGCGGAGGAGTCATCGACTACTACGGGATCCTGCGAGCCCGCGACGGCGATCTGAGCCTCAGTGAAGTCAGGCCCGCAGACGATCTTCCCCCACCGGTTGCCCTCTCGCCGGCGGACACTCCCGGCTGGTTCGTGAGCCAGTACGCCGGCCTCGGAGCTTTGGAGAATTGGGGCCAGATCAACTCGTCGCCAAGCTTTCCGGTCGTCTCGAGAGCGCTGTTGACCATGTACGAAAACTCCACCGGAAGCTCTCTCGACGGTGTGCTCGCCATGGATCCCCTCGCGGTGCAGCTCTTAACGAGCTCCACCGGGCCCATTCATCAACGAGGGTTCAACATCGCGCTCACCGAGGACAACTCCGGGCGCGTTCTCATGCGTGACGTATTCGTCCACTTCAACAATCGAAAAGAACAAAAAGATGCTTACGTCTCCGGCGTGATCGAGCAGCTTTGGGAGATCCTCACCAGCCCCGCGGCGCGAGTCCGCAATCTCGCGAGCTCCCTATCTGAGGGCGTTTCCAGTCGGCACATAAAGATGTTCTCCACGATCCCCAGAGATCAAAGGGCCATCGTCTCGCTTGGCCTTGCAGGAGATCTCGAGAGCGAGGGCCCCAATGTCCAAATGGTCTTTCACAACAACTTGAACGAGGATGAGATCGATTACTTCTTGCACCGTAAGGTGAATACGACGGTGACCATCCTTCCCGGCGGAGACGCAGAGGTGTCAACTACCGCCATCCTCCGAAATCGAGTCTCACGCCGGGCCAACGGCAACGGGGGCCAGAATCACATGAGGTTGAGCTTCTTGCTTCCCGAGGGTGCGCGTCGGGCGAGCTCCACCGGCGATGTCGCCTCCGAGGTGGGACGCGAGGGCGACTTCCCTGTCATCACACAAGATGTGATCGTTCCCGCGGGGCAAACCGCGCGCGCTTCCGTTACCTATCTCCTGCCGGATGCCGTTGACACCTCGGCTGGAGCCGGTGAGCTTTCGCTCACCTTCGTCCCTCAAGCCAGCGCGATCCCCGACGACCTGGAGCTGCTGGTTACGCCTCCCAGCGGGTTCGAGATCGAAGAACCGGTGGGCGAGGGCCT
>JACDBF010000249.1 GCA_013695055.1 Actinomycetota bacterium | reverse complement strand
GCTCCCTGAGACCCGCGAGGCGCGGCATGACGCCTTCGGCCATCAGCGGTTCGAGGAGATGCCAGGCCACGCCGTCGAGGCCGATGACGGCGGCCCGCGAGCTCACGAGTCACCCCAGATGTGTTCGACCAGCGCGCGCGCCTTTCCCCTGTCGAGATCGGCGTCCTCGAGGACCGTGAATCTGCCGGGGCGCGTCTCCGGCGCCCGCAGGAGGAGCTCGATGGTGTCCTCTTTGGAGAGGCCGAGGTCGCTCGGATGCTCGGGGAGGCCGAGGCGCGCTATGCGCCCTCGAAAGGCGGACGTGTCCTCATCATAAAGAGCGACTGAGATGACACAGCCGAAGGCCACCTGAGCGCCGTGCAGAGCCCGGCCCCCGAAGTGCCGGTCGATGGCGTGGGAGATCTCGTGCTCTGCTCCCGACGCCGGCCGAGATGTTCCCGAGCAGATCATCGCCATGCCCGAGAGCACCAGCGCGTCTGCGAGCGCACGCAGGAACTCGGGATCGCGCAGCGACTCTTGCACGGGCACATCGAGATGCGCCTTTATCCGCTGGAAGGACTCCACGGAGAGATCCCACGCGCGCTGATCGGTCTCTTCGAGGCCGTGTTCGGCGGCCAGGGCCCAGTCGCGAAGAGCCAGCGGATTCGCAAGGAGGTCGCCAACCCCCGCGCTTGCGGACGCGTGCGGAGCATCGACCAGGGTCGGAATCGAGATGAAGACGAGACGGGGCGCAACCGCGCCGAGGCTCTGTGCCCGGCCCTCGTCGTCTGGAACGACCGACACGGGCGAGCAGATTCCGTCGTGCGACAACTGAGTCGGCACCGCTATCACGGTGAGCCCGGCGCGCGCCGCGGCCAGCTTGGCGATGTCGATGCATCGTCCTCCTCCGACCGCCACGATCGCGTCCGCGCCGGCCCGCCGAGCGAGCCCACCGAGCGCGGCCGCCCCATGCTGATCGGCCGAGCCGTCCGGCGTCTGCGGACCGAGGGGACCGCTGAGCTCCGAAGCGAGCCGCTTGCCATGGATGTTGCACAGCACGAGTGGCGCCTCGATGCCTTGAACGGCGACTTGCCGCGCCAGCTCGACGGCGGAGTCTTCTTCTTTCTCGCTCGATTCGAACACGAGCACTTGCGGGAACTCGTTCATTTGTCCCACTTGCTTTCGTGACTGCTGATGACCTCCAGAGCCTGGGCTACATCGCCGGGCTCGTCGACCTCGGCATATTCGCCGGCCTCCACGGGAGCGCTGCGCGCGTCGAGCGCGCCCAGCAACCTGGCGTAGACATCTTCGTAGTAAAGAGAGGTCCCGGCGCTCCACTCGAGCTGGTTGCAGACGTCCCCGAAGGCCGCCGCCGCGCGTGGACGCACCAGCGAGACCCCACAGAACTCACCGTGGCTGCGCACCATCTTTATTTCCTTGCCGATGGCGCGAACTCGGTCCCCGTCGAGCTCGACGCGCATGTCTTCATGATCCAGGCCCGAGCGCCGTTCAACAGCAAGCACGAGGTCCCCGTCTTGCTTGACGACACGATCGTAGATGTCCGGAGGAACGACCACATCGCAGTTGATTACCAGCACGTCCGCGCCCGGTGACTGGTCGAGCGCGACGCGCAAGGAATGAAAGTTCCCCCATGACGCGTAGCGAGCGTTGCGAACGAGGACGGCCGTCGTTTTGCCGGCCGTGTCCGCGACGTAGCTCTGGATCTGGTCGTGTCCGAATCCCGTCACTATCAAGAGATCCTTTATGCCTGCGATGTCGACGCCCTGCAGGATGTAATGGAGAAGCGGTTGTTTGTCCCCCATGGGGATCAAGGCCTTGGGCTGCTCGCCCCCCATGCGCACCCCACGCCCGGCGGCGAGCACGACCGCCCTCACGTCCGCCATGACACCTCCAGCTCCATGTCCCTGTTCACGACCTTCTCCCATCGCAACTCGTCGCCCGATCTTTTCCAGCCCCGGGCCACGACATCGCGCGCTCCCGCGGGGAGCGTCAGGGTTACGGCGGTGGTTTCCGGCCGGACCTTTGGCTGGTGCTGCAACACGAGACGGTAAACGTTGCGGTCGCCGGCGCGACGCACAGCGCCCGGCACACGGTAGTCGAATCGAACGGCCCCCTCGTGGCCGACCGGGATCTCGAGCGTGGCCGACCACACTTTCTTGTCGAGCTCCATGTGCTCGGGCGGAAGTCCATCGGTCCAGATGGCGGGGGCCGGCGCGTCGAGCAGGGCGCTGCCGGCGAGGGGGCGCGCATCTATGAGCTCGGCTCGGGCCGGCGCGTAAACGTTGATCATCGGACGATGAAGCGCCCAGCCGTTGGGCAAGCTATTTGCCGAGCGCCCGACATCGCCGAGCACATAGCGCGGCTGGGGGAGAAACGCGCTGTTGGTGACATGCACCTCGCTGCGGACGGCGGCGTCGCGCCCAAGAACCTCAACCTCGAGCGAGGTGGTCATCTCTTCGAAGAAGTTGAGTTTGTT
>JACDBF010000242.1 GCA_013695055.1 Actinomycetota bacterium | reverse complement strand
CTCTTGTTCTCCTCCAGCGCATGACCATTCCCAACTGCGACAGCGTGAAGGAGACGAAGACGCCGACCAGGTAGAGCTGGATCAGCCGATTCAAGTCGGCCCTGAACACAATGATCAGGAATGACGCCAGAGCGGCGAGGATGACGACTCCGTTGGAGAAAACCAGCCGGTCGCCGCGGCTCATGAACTGATGTGGCATGAAGCGATCCGTGGCGAGTATCGAGGCCAAGAGGGGAAAACCCGCAAAGGCGGTGTTAGCAGCAAGAAACAGGATCGCGGCGGTCATCACCTGTATGAGATAGAACATCGGTCCTTGTCCGAAGACCGCGCTCGCCACCTCGGCTACTACAGTCAGTTCAGCCCCGTGTTCGTAGACAACGTTGGTGCTAGCGGCGAGCCATCCCATCCCGAGGAACAGCGATATCGAGATGCAGGCCATGATGGTCATCGTCGTGGCGGCGTTCTTCGATTGGGGGTAACGAAACGCCGGAACGCCGTTTGAGATTGCCTCTACCCCGGTCAACGCCGTCGTCCCAGCCGCGAAGGCCTTGAACAGCAACAACGGACCCAGGATCCCGACCGACTCGGTGTTCAACCCCGCCGATGGCGCTTGGGGGCAACCGCCAAGGCATTTGATAAAGCCGGTACCGAGAAGAGCGAACATGCACAATACGAAGCCGTAGGTGGGAATGGCGAAGAAAGTGCCCGACTCGCGGACCCCTCTCAGGTTGGCGATGGTTACGAGCGAGACGAACAGGACTCCAAGGATCACGGCAAAGGAGCGGAGGCCGGGGAGCGCAGACAGGACGGCGTCGACGCCGGCGACTATCGAAACGCTGACGGTGAGCACATAGTCGATCAGCAACGCTGCGGCGGCGAGAAGACCCGGGTACCTCCCGAGATTCTCGTGGGCGACGATGTAGGCGCCTCCTCCGCTGGGATAGGCGCGCACCGTCTGCCGGTAGGAAAGCACAACTATCGCCAGCAGGCTGGCGACGGCAAACGATATCGGCACGACGTTCTGGATGGCGGCGACCCCGGCGAGGCCGAGCACGAGGATCATCTCTTGCGTGGCATAGGCGACCGATGACAACGCGTCCGAAGAGAACACGGGCAGAGCGATGACCTTCGGGAGCAGCGTGTGCTCGAGCTCGCCTCGCGACATTGGGCGGCCCACCAAGAGACGCTTTAGAGCGGTTGGTGCCTTGCTCATTTGAAGGAGCTAGGCATGCTCGGGATTCGCGACCAGCTGATACTCGGGGTTCAGGATCATCTTCTCTCCGTCGGCATCGAGGCAGACGGTCCCTTCGAGAATCAGGCCCATTCCGAGTCTTATGCCGGCCATTCGAGGTCGCCCCAGCCATCGGGCAAGGATGTGGCCGCTTCCGTCGATGAGCGCCGCCTCGATAGACCCGCTGCCTTGCCGCGGGTCGATTCGGATCGTCTTGATGACGCCGGCTACCTTGCAGCGCCGGCGGGCCTCTACCTGATCAATTGGAATCGCTCCTTCGATGCTTTGAACCCACGCCCTCAAGTGCTCATGGCGGGCGTGCTCTGGGGGCCGGCTCAGTTTTTCGAAGATCCCACCCTTATCAGCCACGATGGGGAAGTATGGCAGTATCGCCGCGCCAATCTGCGTAATCTGGAGGAGCCAACCACGTGCATGTGATCATTGCCGGCTGCGGCCGGGTCGGCTCCGAGCTCGCCCTGAGCATCCGGCGGGCCGGACACAGCATTGCTCTGATCGACAAGAACCCGAAGGCCTTCGAGCGGCTCCAAGATGATCCGGAGCAGAAGCGAGTGGTTGGATTCGCGTTCGACCGGGACGTCCTCGAGGAAGCGGGCATAGCGGACGCAAGCGCGTTGGCGGCAGTCACCAGCGGAGACAACTCGAACATCGTGGCCGCCCGGGTGGCCCGAGAGCACTACCGGGTGGCTCAGGTCATTGCGCGGATCTACGATCCACGACGAGCTCAGATCTACCAGCGGCTGGGCATACAGACGGTCGCCACGGTTCGCTGGACGACGGATCAGATGTTGCGGCACCTCATTCCCGACGATGTCGGCGTCGAGCACACGATCGACAACGGCGAGGTCGTGGTCACCGCTCTTTCAGCTCCTGCTGAAGTGATTGGAAAATCCGGCGCGACCCTCGACGTGGACGGCCTGCGCAGGATCGTGGCGGTCAGCCGCTTCGGTGTGCCCCGCATTCCAAACAGCACGCTCACCATCCAAGAAGGGGATGTCCTGCACGTCGCCGTGCCTCGCCGCGAAGCGTCCTTTTTGCTCGAGGAGCTCAAGAAGCCGGGGGGGCCGCAGTGAGCCGCAAGACGATGCGCATAGCCATTGCTGGCGCCGGGAACATGGGCTGCTACGTGGCGGGCGATCTTCTTTCCAAGGGGCACGACATCGTCGTCATCGAGCAAAATCGCGACCTGGTCGAGCAGCTCCGTCAAGAGCTGGACGTCAACTGGGTGGTGGGAGACGCTTGTGAGCTCGACGTCCTCGATTCTGCGATCCTCACGACCTGCGAGGTCATGGTGGCGGCCACTGGAGACGACGAGGACAACCTGGTTATCTCACTCCTGACGAAGCAAGAGTTCGCCGTCCCCCGCGTGGTGGCGCGCGTGAATCACCCCGATAACGAGTGGCTGTTTACCGAGACGTGGGGGGTGGACGTCGCGGTCAGCCTCCCGCATCTTCTTACCTCCCTGGTCGAAGAGGCGGTCTCGGTTGGCGATCTCATCCAACTGCTCACGCTCGAGAAGGGAAAGGTGTCGCTTCTCGAGGTAACCCTGGCAGAAGGTTCTCCAGGTGATGGAAAGAGGGTGGGAGACCTCAAGATGCCGGCCGACAGCACCTTGGTAGCGGTAGTTCGTGAGCGGCACGTGATAGTCCCGAGGCCCGATACCCCCTTGCACGCAGGCGACGAAGTGCTTGCCATAGCCGCTCCCGAGGCCGAGTCGGACTTGCGACGCGTCTTGACGGGAGAGGAGGAATCTCATGGACCGGACACTGGCCCGGGGGTTCGTCGCTGACCACGTCCAGAAGGACATCACCGAGAGGCATCTGATCTCGGTGGAGGGCGTCATGCGCGCTCTCGCCCGGTACTTCGACGAGGACGTCGAACGTTGGGGGCTAGCGGGCCTGTTCCATGACCTCGACCAAGACGAGACCCACGATGATCTTGAGCACCACGGGCGCCAGTCGGTCGAATGGCTGCGAGAGGCGGGCTTCGAAGATGAAGAGGTGATGAATGCCGTCCTCGCTCACATGCACGAGCGGTACCGCACCGACTTGATGTCGAGGTCGATCGTCCACGCCGACGGAGTCGCCGGGCTCCTCGTTGCGTGCGCTCTGGTGAGGCCCGACAAGGCGGCGGGCATGAAGGTCTCATCGGTCAAGAAAAAGCTCAAAGAGAAATCCTTCGCGCCGGGCGTCGAGCGAGACAAGATTCGCGATGTCGAGGGCTCTATTGGGATTCCGATGGACGAGTTCATCGCCGTCTCGATCACCGGGCTCCAAGAGGTGGCCCCAGACATAGGCCTGGCTTAGACCCAGCGGGCCCGCAGGTTTAGGGCATGTGGTGGCGACGCAAGATCCGAGACACAGCGCGCTCGGGGACACCGGTGTGCGCGGCGATCCAATTTTGCCTCGCCGATGACCCCACCGCGGAGGCCTCCTACGTCAACGGCCTGTCACCCAACGTCCCGGCGAGTACAGCTAGTCGCCGGGGGCGTGGTCCTTCGCGACGCCGCCGATGATTCCGGCGAGCTCCCGGGGGCGCGACCACATCGGCCAGTGGCTCGTCGGCAGGTCGACGTAGGTCACATCGCGCAGCTCGGCCAGGCCGCCGAGCCACTCATAGCCTTCCTTGACTGCGTCCTTGACCTGCTCGGATGTGTACCCCGTGCACACGACCGTGCTCGGCAAGTCGAGGCGCGCGTCGTTGGTCAGATGGGGCCCCTCGCGCAGTGCGCCCCCCGGCTCGGGAACGGCCCGCCGCCGGAACGTCTCGAGCTGCTCCTCAGTGAGCCCGTCGAGGTTCTCTTCCTTCTCGAGCTCCTCCCTCGAGGGCAGCGGCACCTCGGCCGCCGTGAGGTCGGGGTCGAGCGCGCCCGTCGCCGGGCCGGAGTCGACGTAAACCATGGCCGCGATCTGCTGGGGGACGCGGTCGCTCGCGCCGTAGCCGGAGCCCCCGGCCCCGCTGTGCACGGCGAGCACCACGGGAGCCCCCGCCGCCCTGACCGCCTCGCAAATAGCGTCGACGTGGTCCGACATGGTGATCGCGGACCGGTCGGTGTCGGCCGACTCGAGACCGGGCAGCGTCACCGCGGTGACGTCGTGGCCGTCGGCACGCAAGGCGGCGGCGACCTCGTCCCACGCCCACGCGCCGAGCCAGAACCCGGGAACCAGGACTATCGGTGCGGTAGTCATTCCTCTACCCTAATGGTGCGCACCGACATCGCGCATCCGTCAGCCGGGTTGAGCTCCAGCCGGGCGAGGCGAGAGCTCTCAGCCAACCGGGCCCTCGGCTTCGCCCCCTAGCTCGGCCGCCGATTTTCTCCTGCTGCGCCGCCGCAGATACCACCACACCGCCCATCCAAGGAGAAGCACCCCGATGATCAGAGTGGGCCCGTTGAAGTACCCGAGCACACGCTCCCAGTTGTCTTGCACGACGACTCCCGCGTAGGCAAGCCCGAAGGTCCACGGGATCACCCCGAGAAAGGTATAGAGGGTGAACTTCCCCAGCGGCATACGGGCGATGCCCGCCGGCAGGGAGATGAAGGTCCGGATGACCGGCAACAAGCGGCTGAAAAAGGTGGCCGCCTCCCCGTACTTGTCCCACCACACCTCGGCCCGGTCGATGTCGTGGCTTCGAATCAGGACATAACGGCCATAACGATCCAAGAGGCCCCGTCCGTAGGCGCGCCCCACCCCGTAGGCGATCCACGAACCGATGAGGTTGCCCAGCACTCCGGCCGTGCCGACCCAGAACAAGTCGAGGTTCCCGTCGGCCGTGTACCAGCCGCCCACTAGCATGGTGACCTCGCTGGGGAAGGGAATGCAGGCAGATTCTGCCAGCATCAGCAGGAAAATGGCCACGTAGCCATAATTTGTGACCCATTCCTCCATGACCTTAATGAGAGCGTCCATGGAGGCCGATGGTACCGGCGACCCGAGTCTTGAAAACGAAACCTCGGGAACACCAAGGAGCCTGGCGACGTTACCGTGGCCGAGACAGCAGATAGGAAAGAGGGCTTTTTTGCCAAAGAACTTGGTGATCGTCGAGTCGCCCGCAAAGGCCAAGACGATCGAGAGGTACATGGGCAAGGACTACAGGGTCCTGGCCTCGATGGGCCACGTTCGCGATCTCCCCAAGTCTGACTT
>JACDBF010000223.1 GCA_013695055.1 Actinomycetota bacterium | reverse complement strand
ATGGTGTCTCCTTCCCGCAATATCGCGATCGGGCCCCCGCGCGCGGCTTCGGGAGCGACATGGCCCACCATGAGGCCGCGAGTCGCGCCCGAGAAGCGCCCATCGGTGATGAGGGCAACGGAGTCGCCCATACCTTCGCCCACGATCGCGGCGGTAACCGCCAGCATCTCGCGCATACCCGGACCTCCAGCGGGCCCCTCGTAGCGAATGACTACGACATCTCCGGCGCGAAGCACCCGGGCCTTCACGGCCTCGAAGCAGGCCTCCTCGGAATCGAAGATTCGAGCCGGACCAACGTGGGAGAGACGTTCGTGCCCCGCCAGCTTGACCACGCAGCCGTCGGGGGCCAGGTTCCCCCGAAGGATCGCCAGGCCTCCCGTCTGCTTGAAGGGCCGCTGAATGGACGCGACCACTTCTTGGCCGGGACGCTCGCTTGCCGTGGCGGCGACCTCGCCGAGCGTGGTTCCCTCAACCGTGGGACAGTCCTCGTGAAGGAGGCCGGCGCTTGCAAGCTCCCTAGCGATCAGGGCGCTTCCGCCCGCCCTGTGCAAATCGGTCGCCACCCAACGCCCTCCGGGCTTCAGGCTTGCGATGGTGGGAGTTCTCTTTGCGATCCTGTCGAAGTCGTCGATCGTCAGGTCGATGCTCATCTCGGCTGCGATTGCCAGGAGGTGAAGGACTCCGTTCGTCGACCCGCCCGTCGCTGCAATGGAGGCGATCGCATTCTCCAGCGATGAGCGCGTGATGATCTCGGACGGCCGCGTATCGTTTCTTACGAGCGATGCCACCATGCGACCCGCTTGCTCCGCCGCGGCCCGCTTTCCCCCATCCGTGGCCGGGATTCCGCTTAAGCTCGATGGGCTGATCCCGAGAAACTCAAGCGCGGTCGCCATGGTGTTGGCGGTGAACTGACCCCCGCAGGCACCGGCGCCCGGGCAGGCGACATTCTCTAGAGAATGAAGATCTTCGGCGCTCAGGTTTCCGGCGGCGTGCCGTCCGACCGCTTCGAACACATCTTGAATCGTGACATCTTGATCCTGCCACCTGCCGGGAGCGATCGACCCGTTGTAGAAGACGAGGCCCGGCACGTTCAGGCGACATAGGGCAATGACCGCCCCGGGAAGGGTCTTGTCGCAACCCACCAGACAGATGAGCCCGTCAAAGAGATGTCCTCTGGTAACCAGCTCGATGGAGTCGGCGATGACCTCCCGGCTGACGAGGGAACCCCTCATCCCCTCGGTCCCCATGGAGACGCCGTCGGAGACCGACACTGTGTTGAATTCCATTGGGGTGGCGCCTGCCGCTCGGATGCCCGTCTTGACGTAGCCGGCCAGTTGCCGCTGATTGAGATTGCAGGGCATCGTCTCGATCCAGGTGCTTGCCACGCCGATAATCGGTTTGGCGAGATCGGAGTCGGTAAAGCCGACCGCTTTCAGCATCGCCCGGGCGGGCGCGCGATCCGGCCCGTCGGTTAACGCCGCGCTGATCCTCTTGGAGGGATCAGAAGGCCGGGAATATGGGTCGGTCATGTGAAGAATGTATACGGAGGGTTGACTTCTAGATATGGATGACAGATACTCCCGCACCATGAGGACGGCAAGGAATCCAATCACCGGCAAGCGCATCCTGATTGCGCAGCCTTGCCGCGACCGCTCGATTTCACACCAGCGGCCGCTCTCGAACTACAACCTCGTACTTATTAGCTAGCGCACGCCTTCGGCCTTCGGGTCGCAAAGGTCGTGCGCTAACCCTCCGGTCACCGGGGGGTTTTTTCTTGCCCAAGCAACCGCGGAGGTGATCCCCATCAGCATGCAGCGACGAGTCGAGCGGTGAGCGAGCGGATGGAAACGACCGCAAGTCACAGTCAACATCGATTGGCAAAAGGAGGGACGACGTGAAATTGGAGAGCTACAGCGGCGAGTACGTCGGCACGGCCGAATGGCAGGGTCCCGGAGTGGTCAGGCTGGAGGTCCCCGACGAGATGCAAAGGGCCTGGTTCGAAGGCTACTTTCGCTCCGAGGACTCGTTCCTGACGGGATTGATCGGCTCCGAGGAAATTGCGATCGAGCGCCGCGACGACTC
The DNA here is from genome assembly GCA_013695055.1 of Actinomycetota bacterium. Classification (GTDB taxonomy): domain Bacteria; phylum Actinomycetota; class CADDZG01; order CADDZG01; family WHSQ01; genus JACDBF01. The sequence continues at coordinate 1,282 of JACDBF010000223.1, read as the reverse complement.
CCGCGAAGCGTTCACACGGGCGGTCTTCCATTTGGCCGCGTACCGTTACAAGGTCAAGGATGATCCCGAGACACCCGGCAACGCTGAGGGGATCAGCGGGCAATGAGGCGCATCCAGGTTCGTGTCCGAAGGCCCCGGCGATGAACGTCACCGGCGCGCAGTCGCTCATCAAGTCGCTCGAGTTCGCGGGCTGCGAGGTCATCTTCGGCATTCCCGGCGGCGCGATCCTGCCCGCTTACGACCCCCTCTTGGAGTCGCCGATTCGCCACATTCTCATGCGCCACGAGCAAGGCGCGGGCCATGCGGCCGAAGGCTACGCGCAGGTTACGGGAAAGGCCGGCGTCTGCATGGCGACCTCGGGCCCGGGCGCGACGAATCTGGTGACGCCCCTCGCCGATGCGTTCATGGATTCGATCCCGCTCGTTGCGATCACAGGTCAGGTTCCGCGCGGAGTGATCGGGAATGATGCGTTTCAAGAGGCCGACATCTGTGGGATCACGCTCCCCGTAACAAAGCACAGCTACAAGGTGATGGATGCGGAAGCGATCCCAACGGCGATTGCCGAGGCGTTTCACATCGCCACGACCGGCCGCCCCGGCCCCGTCGTAGTCGACATACCCAAAGATGTCCTGCAGTCGAAGGTGGTTTACGAGCAGCCGTCATCCATACAGCTTCCGGGTTACAGGCCTGTGTCACAGCCTAGCCGCCGCCAGATCGCGGGCGCGGCCGAGCTTATACGCACGGCCGAGAGGCCGGTTCTTTACATTGGTGGAGGGGTATTGAAGGCCCGAGCGGCAAATGAGCTGCTCGCTCTCGCAGAGACTATCGGTGCGCCCGTGGTTACCACTTTGATGGCCCGGGGGGCTTTTCCCGATGACCATCCGCTCTGTCTCGGAATGCCGGGGATGCACGGCTCGTATGCAGCGATCACCAGCATGCAGCGCTCCGATCTCTTGATCAACCTGGGCGCGCGCTTCGATGATCGTGTCACCGGCAGACTCGACGGATTCGCTCCTCTCGCGAAGGTCATCCACGCGGACATCGATCCGGCCGAGATCGGCAAGAATCGTAAAGCGGACGTTCCCATCGTTGGCGATGCCAAGTTGGTGATAACCGAGCTGATGTCCGTGGTGAAGGCCAACGTGGCGGCCCATGGGTCGCTCGACCTCTCAGCGTGGATCGGCGAGGTACGGGGATGGGAAAAAGAGCATCCACTCGCCTATCACCAAGATGAAGACGGCCCGACCAAGCCCCAGTTCGTCATCGACTGCTTGAAACGGGC
>JACDBF010000215.1 GCA_013695055.1 Actinomycetota bacterium | reverse complement strand
CGCTCGGAAAGTGGTTGATCGGCTTGGGCATCAAGGTCTTTGGCTACGACTCGTTTGGCTGGCGCATCTCCGCGGCGGTCGCCGGCGTCGGCTGCGTCTTGCTGCTCTTCATCCTTGGTCGCATCCTTCTGGCGTCGACGATCGGCGCCGCTGTGGCCGCCGGATTGCTCGCGATCGATCCCCTTTCTTTTGTACAGGCTCGGATCGCGATGCTCGATGTCTTCGTCGTTTTCTTCGGACTCGCCGCCTTTACGTTCGTTGTTATCGACCGGGCGGCGGCTAAAAGGTCGAGAGGAACATCAGCACGACCGTGGCTCGCGGGGGCCGGAATCGCCGCCGGGGCGGCGTTCGCGTCCAAATGGTCGGGGGCCCTGGTGATCGTCGCAATCGTTGTGCTAACCCTCAGCTGGGAGTGGGTTTCAAGACGCCAGATAGCGTCCGCACCAGTGCGGCGCGGGCGCGCCGCCCCTCTTCTGGCATGGCTCGTGATCGCGCCTCTCGTCACCTACGCCTTGACCTACCTGGGTCGCCTCGAAGGCAGCCTCCTCGCGGCGCCCTGGGGGCCCGAGTCGTGGTTTCGGCAGTTGTGGGACCGCCAGCTCGAGATGTTTCGCTTTCACAGCACCCTTGAAGCAACTCACCCTTATCAGTCGCCGCCGTGGTCCTGGCCCCTGCTCAAGCGGCCCGTGTCCTATTTCTTCGAGGCTTCGGGCGGCGATTATCGGGAGGTCCTGGCCGTGGGGAGCCCCTTGGTCTGGACCGCGGCCATCATTGCGCTCATATGGCTGGCGGTCCGGTGGCTCGGGAGGAGGGATTCCGGCGCTCCCGAAGGCGTCATCCTCGCCGGTTTCCTGTTCTCGTGGGCGCCGTGGCTGGTTCTCGCAGGCGATCGCTCGGCCGTCTTTCTTTTCTACATGCTGCCCGCCGTGCCGTTCATGTGCCTCGCCATTGGTCGCGCGGCCGCGCGCCTCATTGCGCTGAAGAGCGGACGGTCATTGGTGTTGGCGTTCACGGCGGGGGCCGCGGGGGTGTTCATCTGGCTCTATCCACTGCTCGCGGCGGTGGCCATCCCCGAGGAGGACTGGCGCAATCGCATCTGGATCTTCGACAGCTGCGACAAACCGAAAGCGGTCGCGACCCGCACGACGGTTACGGAAACGAGAGCGGAAAAGACAATCGAGCGAACTCGGCGAACGAGCTCCGCCGACGACCTGCCGCCGGAGGGCTGGTGCTGGATCTGAGCCGAGCTAAGAGTCGCCCTTGATCTCTAGCACCTCGATCTCGTAGGTGAGAGTCGCGTTGGGAGGGATGTCCGGCGGGACGCCGTTCTCGCCGTAGGCGAGGTCCGGCGGGATAACGAGCTTCCGGAGGGTTCCTTGCTGTACTCCGATGAGACCCTCTTCCCAACCGGCGATGACCAGCTGCGCGCCGAGCCGCACGTCGAAGAAATCGCCGTGCTCCCTCGAGGAGTCGAATTCCGTCCCGTCCTCCAGCCGTCCCACGTAGTGAACCGTCAAGAGATCCCCTCGCCTGGCGTCGGGGCCGCTGCCGCATTCCAGATCGGAGTACTCGAGACCCGACTTGGTCGTGGTGGCGCTGTGGTCGCAGTTGTCGGACGCCTGAGGCGCGGGTTCTTCTCCGCACGCGACCAGAAGCATCACTGCGGCAAGGACCGCCACGGCGAGCCTCTTTCTCAACGGCGCCACGCGGACACCGAATGAGACGAGGTGAGACCTTGTGGCGCATCCGATGGTGACACTGAGCAGATTCTAGGCTCTGATCGGCTGCTTCTCGCGGGCCAGGAGCTCGATGAGGTCGGCGGCCCGCTCGGTACCGGGCCCGGCTTTCAATCGCTCGGAGATGGCCGCCAACCGAGCTCCGAGATCTCGGTCATCGAGCAGGGTCTCGATGCTCCCGTGAAGATCATCGGCGCTGTGAGTGTAAGAGGGGAGGCGGATGCCGAAGCCGAGCTCGTGGACTCGTTGAGCGTTGTCGTGCTGATCCCAGAAAAGGGGCAGCCCGATCATCGGCTTTCCGAAATGGAAGCACTCGGTAACCGTGTTGTTTCCACAATGCGTGATCACGAGGTCTACTTGGGGGATCACCTTGGTCTGCGGCAGGAACTCCTCGCCGAACATGTTTCCTGCAAGCTTCAGTTCGGAATGTTGCGGGCCCATGCTCACGATCACGCCGTGATCGCTTGCCGCCAGGAACTCGATCAAGCGATTCATGAGTGAGACATCAGCCGAGCCCAGGCTTCCTAGGCTCAGATAGATGAGCTTGCCACTGGAGCCGAGCTCGTCGGGTACGTGAAAGACCGCGTCGCCCTCCCGTACACACGAGTCGAGTCGATGCCACGTCTCTTCGAGCGCGACGGTCCGGGCGTAATCCGCTTCAGTCGGGTAGAGATAGAGATTGAGATAGGGGGATTGGTACATGAGCTCCCCAGGCGGCAGGGCGGGTGCGCCGCTCATCTGGCAAAAGGCATCGAAATCCGCGTGCATTTCAGAATGAAGGTCCGCGTGGCGGCGGCGAAACTCGATCCATCCGGACGAATCGGTGCTCGGAAGGCCCGAGAATCTCGGCGGTAGATTGGGATCGTCCATCTCAAGCGGGTTGCACGAGACCACACGCACCCACGGTCGTCCCGAAGCCGCAACCGCCGGGAAAGCGACGACGTTGTCTTGGACGATGACATCCGGCTCGACCCTCTTGAAGATCTCCGTCAACCTTCCGTCGACGTACTTCGCGCCGTCTATCAGCTCTTCCCATATAGGCTTGGTAAGCGTCTCGAGCTGCTCTGACGTGCTCTTTCTGAGCTCCGGAGCGGTTTCCCGGATGAAGTCTTTCCAGAACTGGCCCGGCTCCTCCTCGACCTCGGGACGGGGTTTCAATCGCATGAGCTCTTCTTTGAAACCCCTGCTCTCGAGCGTCCCGGCGAACGATTCCTCAACCACAAAGATCACTCGCATGCCTCGCCTCTTCAACACGGTGGCGATACCGATGCAGTTGTTGGTGGGCCCGTAGGCGCCTTCCGGAAAGAAAACGACGGTGGAGTCCATGTGCTCGGATCCTCTCTTGAAATCAACGCCGGCGCTATAGGCCCACCGGCGCCGTCGGGCCGGTAAGCTCAACTCCAGGCGCCTATCATCCCGTAACGGCCAATCGACGACATCTGGGTGGGGAGATGAGCCAGATAGCGGAGGAAACTAGAGAGTTCACGTGGAAGGGGCGGACCGGCCCCTTCAGCGTGAGGCTGACCCCCAAAGTGTTCACCCCCAGCCTTACCAGCATTGTGCTCGCCGAAGCGATGGAGGTCAACGGCGGCGAAGTCGTCTTGGACGTGGGCTGTGGCAGCGGGGTGCTCGCCTTCGTGGCGGCGCGGCTCAAGGCGGCCATGACCTACGGCTGCGACCTCTCCACCGACGCCATCCGGGTGGCGCTGCACAATGCTGCGCGGCTGGGCTTGAGCGAGCGCACCGATTTCCGAGCCGGGAACCTCCTCGAGCCGATGGCGGACGTGCAAGCCGACGTGATCATCGGCGACGTCTCCGGCATCCCCGATCCGGTCGCCCGAGCAACGGGATGGTTTCCCGACGGCCGCGGAGGTGGGCCAACCGGGGCGGAGCTTCCCATCGCCTTGATTAACGAGGTCTACGCTCGCCTGCGTCCGGGGGGACGCCTATATCTCCCCACTGGGACTATCCAGGACGAAGCGCAGGTGCTTCGGGCGGCGCAGGAGACCTTCGGCGAGAAGAACATGAGCAAGCTCGTGGAGCGCGAGTTCCCGCTGCCGGCATCGATCACCGAGTCCGACGGCGTGGCCAAGCTCATAGCCGACGGCCTCATCAACCTCAAGCGCAGAGGGAGCCGGGTGCTCTGGAGGCTGGCCGTCTGGTCCTGTCGCCGCGTCTAGAGAGCTCGTCGCATGAGTAACGCTCGGGGGACTGGGTGACGCAAGTCTCCTTCGACCGCTTCTTCAACTACACCGAGCTCACGTCGATCCTCGAAGGATGGGCGAGCTCGCATGCCGGACTGTTTCAGCTCAGCAGCATCGGCAAGTCGCACGAAAGCCGTGAGATCTGGCTCTGCACCGTCACCAATCTCTCAACCGGGCCCGACACCGAGAAGCCGGCCCTTTGGCTCGACGCGAACATTCATGCAAGCGAGGTTACGGGCTGCACTGCGGCTCTGCACCTCGTCGACAAGCTGCTGAGACAGCACGGCGCCGATACGAAGGTGACACGCGTTCTCGACACCCGTGCCTTCTACATCGTGCCCCGGCTGAACCCCGATGGTGCGGAGCTGGCCCTCGCCGAACGACCACGCTTCATACGTTCGAGCGTTCGCCCTTATCCCCGGACGGATCGACAAGATGGGCTGCACGAGCAAGACATCGACGGTGACGGGCGTGTGCTCATGATGCGCATTCCCGACGCGAATGGAGCCTGGAAGCCGCACATAGACGACGCCCGTCTGATGGTCGCGCGCGAGCCGGACGAGACTCCTGAAGACGGCCGCTTCTATCGGGTCCTTCCCGAAGGCCTCTTGCATAACTTCGACGGCACCACGATCAAAGTCGCAAAGGCGGTCGAGGGCCTCGACATGAATCGCAACTATCCGATGGAGTGGGCGCCCGAGGGCGAGCAGCACGGCGCGGGGCCGTTCCCAACCTCGGAACCCGAGGTCCGGGCCATGGTGCTCGCTATGACCGAACGGCCCAACATCACGGCGCACATCACCTATCACACCTATAGCGGCGTGCACCTGCGCCCCTACTCGTCATACGACGACGAACGCTTTCCGCCGGTGGATTTGAGGACCTACAAGAAGATCGGCGAGCACGCGACCAGGATCACCGGCTATCCGGCGGTATCGGTCTTTCACGACTTCAAATACGAACCTAAGTCGAGCATCAAGGGCGGGGCCGACGACTGGAGCTATGAGCATCTCGGCATCTACTCATGGACCACGGAGTTCTGGAACCCGCAGAAAGAAGCCGGGATCACCGACTTCCACATGATCGAGTGGCTGCGCGAGCACTCGGTCGCAGACGATCTCAAGCTGCTGGCCTGGAGCGACGACAAGCTCGGGGGCAAGGGCTATATCGACTGGTACCCTTTCGATCATCCTCAGCTGGGACGCGTGGAGCTCGGCGGCTGGGACGTTTTCTATTGCTGGAGCAACCCTCCACCCGAGCGCCTGGAGCAAGAGATCGGCCCGCACGCCGACTTCGCCATCTTCCTCGCGCTCATCTCGCCCAAGCTCGAGATCGAAAGCCTCGATGTCGACCGCATCTCCGGGGCGACCTTCAAAGTGAGAGCCGTGCTGATCAACAGCGGCTGGCTTTCCAGCAACGTGACCCAGAAAGCTCTCGATCGTAAGGTCTCAACTCCGGTGGAAGCCGAGCTCAAGCTCCCCCCTGGCGCTCGGGTGGTCGGCGGTGACGCAAAGGTGGAGCTGGGGCAGCTCGAGGGCCGGGCTGAGAAGAGGAGCCTGCTCTGGTGGTTCGCCGACGAGAGCTCTGACGATCGAACGAAGGTCGAATGGGTGGTCGAGTGTCCACGCGGGGGCAGCGTGGCGGTCGAAGCCCGCCATCACCGGGCCGGCTATGCCCGGGCCGAAGCCGTCCTTTCCGCCGGTGAGTGACGCCGGGCCGATACGACTCTCGGGAAAGCTCGTGACCTTGCGGCCTTTCCAGGCCGAAGAGCTGCCTGCGGTGTGGCGCAACCGCCGAGGAGAGCGTGGCCACGAAAGCGCACCCAGCGCGCGCGAGCGCGCGACCTGGCTCGAACGCGTGAAAGCACGCGGCGCATTCGTGGACGAGCGCATAGACCTGGCCATCGACGCCGACGGTCGGCTGATCGGCGAGATCGAGGCGCGCCGCTGCGACAAGGCCATGCCCCCGGGCGTCTACGAGCTGGGCATCGCTCTTTTTCAGGAAGGCTCCCGCAGACGCGGCTTCGGGAGCGAAGCCATCGGTCTGCTGGCGAGCTTGCTCTTCGACCGCCACGATGCCGGTCGCGTGCAGGCCTCCACCGCAATCACGAATGACGCCATGCGCAGATCGTTGGAGAAGTCGGGATTTCGAGATGAGGGCACAATGCGTGCATACATGCCCGGTCCCGATGGAAGGGAGGACTACGAGATGTATTCGTTGACGCGCGCCGAGTGGGAGGCGCGCAAGTAAGAGAGCTGGACGCGGTCGTCGTGAACTTCGATGCGGGCAGGTACCGCGCCTGTGTAGGACCCCTCGAAAGGCTCTACTTCGAGGGCCGCGATCCCGGATTCAAGGCTCTCATCCAGTTGTCGGTGGCTCTCTTGCAACTCGAGCACGGCCTCACGAGCGGCCCGGCGTACCTACTCTCATCCTCGCAAAGACTCTTGGAAGAAACCCGGCCGGACTTCGCGGGGCTCGACATCGCGCGCGTGAAGCGAGACGCGGCGAAGGTTGAGCGATGGCTCCACGGGGGCCGGCGAGGTGCGCGCCCGCAGGTGATCCTGGCCCAGTAGTTGTGGAGGTGCTGCCTCTTATCTGCTTGACCTAGGGAACATACGTTCGATACAATGGTCAGACGCGCTTTCCCGGGGCTGCGGAGGTTTCATGGAGTTACGCAGCGCCACCAACAGCGAGCTCGCCGCCGAGCTCGAGTGGTTGTCTATTCGTGTGGGGATCTCCAACTGGGCTGCAAGGCGGTGGATCAACGCCGCACACGCCC
>JACDBF010000186.1 GCA_013695055.1 Actinomycetota bacterium | reverse complement strand
GCACGAGCTCGTCGCGCTCGTCCGGGCGGGCGCGAAGTTCAAGAGCGGCAAGTTGGTGGAGGCAGATCAAGACGAGAAGGACGCCGCGTGATCAAAGTTCCATTCCACAACTCCTGACTATTTCTCTTCACCTCGGTTCTGGTCGCGCTCAGCGTGACTGCTCTTGCGACATCGAACGGCTGGACTTGGGCGCTTAGCGACTGGGAGGGGTGGCGGACACTAAGCGTCGTCATTCTCGTCGGTGCCTGGATCAACGTCCCGGCGTGGATGTTCCGGATTTGGCCCTTGGTGATCGTCTGCAGTTTGCTGACCTTCGTCGCCCCATGGGGCTTCATCTATCCCGGGATCTTGGCTGGCCCAGTTATGACAATCGCAGGTGGCCTTGCCTGGATTCGAGATGCGCGGCGGGAACGGATCACGACATAGTGACCGGCATCAAGGGTTCGCTTCCTGAGCTAATACGTAAGAAGGTGGAACGAGATGTCGGTCGTTACTGCGAGGACAAGGTTCCTCCACACGTCCGAGACAAGATCAGGAACGAGTACGAGATCCGCGGCAACTCAGTCACGATCGTTGAGCGTCGCCCACCGTGGCGCGAGGACTTCGGGCCTGAGTGGAGCCGCCTAACGGTCGCTCAACTCAGGTACGAGAACGAGGGATGGACTCTTTATTGAAGTGACCGTAACGGCAAGTGGCACCTCTACGACCTTTTCGAGCCCACTCATGATCTCTCTGCCGCGCTCGCCGAGATCGACAATGACCCGTCCGCCATCTTCTGGGGCTAGACGATTCGGGCCCACTTGTGGCCGGGAAGGCGATGGCATTATGGCGATATGGCAAGACGGGTCAAGACGACGTTTACCGTCGACGAGGACCTGATGCGATATGTCCGCGTTCGGGCCGCTCGCACCGGGAGGACCCAATCCGATGTCCTTGACGAGGCACTGCGCCAGGGGCTTGGGGTGGTCCAGCGCTTCCGCGCCTTCAACGAGGCCGACGAGGAAGAAGCCCTGAGCCTCGCGTCTGAGGCGGTTCACGAGGTGCGCTCGGAGACGCCCGGCTGACCCAAGCCAGTTTCCCTGGTGGTTGGCTCACCTCAGGTACAGGAAGTGTTATAGTGACTTAGTAGAAACGTCGGCGCGACTGACGAAAAGACATTATAGTTGTACCCATGGATATAGCAGAAGTCCGATTACGATGATGAAGCCGCCAGAATCGCGGTCTTCTTATACCGAGCCAGGCGGGATCTCCGGGAAGAACAGACACCACCTCGAACTACTTCATCGGGAGTTACGAGACCCATTCGGAGCGGATGAGGCAGCCAAGGTTCTGGGGATTGCTCATGACCGTGCCTCCCGCCTACTTCGTCATCTCGCTGCTCAGGGCTGGCTGGCCCGCGTGAGGCAGGGTCTATACATCACTGTCCCACTCGAAGCCCGGTCCTCAGGAGAATGGATCGAGGACCCTTGGGTCGTCGGCTCGAAGGCGTTAGCGCCTTGCTACGTAGGTGGTTGGAGCGCGTGTGAGCACTGGGGCCTAACTGAGCAGATCTTCAATGAGATCGCTCTTGTCACGGCCAAACCGATCAGGAAGAGACGCCAGACCATTCAGGGGACAAACTTCCGGGTCAAGGCGGTCGCATCCGACCAAATATTTGGCACCAAAACGGTGTGGCGGAATCAGTCCCGCGTGGAAGTGTCGGACCCCTCGCGTACCGTCATCGACATGCTCGACGACCCGAGCTTCGGAGGTGGGATCCGTCACGTCGTTCATGCCCTTCGTGAGTACTTCGCGGAGCACTTCGATAGAGAGGGACTCCTCGAATATGCTGAGCGTCGCGGGAATCGCTCGGTCTACAAACGGCTTGGCTACCTGATTGAGTCGCGCGGCTTCGCATCGGATGAATTGACCGACGTGTGCGCCGAACGCATGAGTACAGGAGTTGTGGATCTCGACCCGTCCGCTCCCAAGGTCGGGCGGATCGTTAAGCGCTGGAACATGCGGGTCAACGTGGACGTTTCGGAGTCCAACGAGTGATTACCCGCGCTGACATCGTCGAACGAGTTCAGGAATGGGGTCTTCGAGAGGACGTCGTCGAGAAGGACTACGCACTCGGTTGGGTTCTTGCCGGTATCGGTGCAGACGCGGAGCTGTCCGATACGTGGGTATTCAAGGGCGGCACCTGCCTCAAGAAGTGCTACATCGAGACCTACCGGTTCTCCGAGGATCTCGACTTCACACTGATGTCGCATGCTTCGCGTGATCCAGATGAATTGTTAACTGCAATCAAGAGGATGCTCGGAGCCGTGGCGGAAGCATCCGGGATCAACTTCTCGGCGCGAGAGCCCGTAATCCGAGTGCGCCCGAACGGATCCTCTGCTGAAGCCGGCATCTACTACGTCGGGCCACGGCAGTCACCGTCACCGGCCCGTATCAAGTTCGATCTGAGCTTCGATGAACCCGTTGTTCGACCTCCGGTGCTGCGGGAGATTGCTCACCCGTATCCGGACACGCTTGCGCCCGTCCAGCAGGTTCGCTGCTATTCGTTCGAAGAGGTGTTCGGAGAGAAGCTGCGCGCGATGGGGCAGCGGGGACGTCCGCGCGATCTCTACGACATCATCAACCTGTTTCGCCGCCACGATCTGGCGCTTCATCCGAGCCTCATACGCGAGGTCTTGGTGGAAAAATGCCAGTCGAAGGGCATTCCGGTTCCCACGCTCGACTCGGTGCGCGCAGCCACGACGCTTGGTGAGCTGGAATCCGAGTGGGAGAACATGCTCGGCCATCAGCTTCCGGTCCTTCCGCCCTTTCAGCAGTTCTGGGACGAGCTCACCTTCCTGTTCGAGTGGCTGGAAGGTCGCAGGGAGGCTGAGCCGCTCGTGTCGATACCGACGACCCGCGAGGAGCAAGCGGCGTGGTCTCCTCCTCCAACCATTTCTACGTGGCGACAGGGGGTGCCGCTTGAAACGATTCGATTTGCCGCCAGCAACAGACTTCTCGTGGAGGTGGGATACAAGGGGAGTATCCGTTTGATCGAGCCCTATTCACTCCGACGTACTCGCGATGGCAACCTGATCCTTCACGCTCTGAGGGCCGACAATCGCCAGCATCGCTCCTACCGGGTCGACATGATCGAGAGCGTTCGAGCGACAAGTACACCGTTCCGCCCCGTCTATGCCATCGAGTTCTCCTCCCGCGGTCCGCTCGCTGCGCCTCCGACCGCGAGGCGCTCATCGAGCTTGCGATCGTCTCGGAGCTCCACTCCGTATACCGAGCGTCAGTACACAGTCCAGTGCCCCGTGTGTCAGAAGAAGTTTCGTCGCAAGACACGCGACACCAGGCTGAGGGCCCATAAGACTCCTTGGGGCACGAACTGCTCCGGTCGTCGAGGCTACCTAGTGTGATCGACTAAGGGTCGCGCTAGTCCTGGACCTCGTTGTGATTGAGCATCCGGATTGGCGATGCGAGATTTAGACCGAGCTCAGGACCTATTCTCGCCGCGGCATATACATCGAGGCGGTCATCTCTCTCCGGATCGTGGTCAGGCGAGTAGTGGTGATCGCCTGTCACACGCCAACGCAGCATGTGGCTTGTAGCCACAAGTTCCAGATTGTGCTTCATCATGAATGAGCTCAACCAGGAGGCCCGGACGAGAAGGCCGCGCTGCCGATCGCGGTCGGGCAATAGGTAATTGATGAACGCAACCCTTTCGTCATCCAGAAGCGCAGGCCCGCGCTCGTCCAACGTCAGCGTGGAGCGTGAGCGGATGAAGGTTGACGGAAGTGAGGCTGAGACCGAATCGTTAATTGAGCAGTCGTAGAGGCTTCCCTCCCATAAGTAATCCTCGACAGTGTGAATCAGTTTGAAGTTCTCCCCGCCAACCTCGATAGGGATGGGATCAGCATGCCTGTTGTAACAGTGGTGGGGTGACCAACCAATTTCACCGAAGTAGCAACAGTCAACGTGACCATGGCTGTCGATGAGCTCGTGACGGTCACCTCGGATGATGCTCGGCAGATGCGGGAGCACGCGATCTCCGGAGCCAGCGGGTACCAACCAGGTATTGAGATAGAACGACTGTTGAAGGCCCAGCCACGGCTTGTCGGCTTCGGGATCCCCTTGGGCGATGTTGGCATCGAGAAGAACCCAAGATTCTTCCGTTGAGTCAGTCACGATCATGACTTTGTCGAGGACCGGCTCGCTTTCGGTGTCGTCTATGAATCTGGTGAGGCTTCCGCCGAGTTGCTGAAAACTGATCGGGACCGGTGGCCAGCCTGGAAAGTCGACGCTCGAAGGTCTCCAGGTGTCGTTGCCTGCTTCGGGTTCATACAGCTGGTTAAAGGGGATAGGGGGCAGACTCGGATCGATTTCGCGGTCAGCGATGATCTGGTGAAGTCCCTCGTAATCCTGATGGTCGGAGTACCGCCTTGCCGTATGAAAGTTGTCAGCAACGCGGGCCAAGAGTTCGTGATAGGCGATCCATTGGTACTTGTTGCCCCAGCGCTCGGCCTTATGCGCGTCTCGCCCGGCGCGCTCTTGGCCGAGGTAGCGATCCTTCTTGCCGAACTGCTGAGGGGTCCATCCGAGCCGAAGCACGCGCATGAAGATCCATCGTTTGGCGCGATCAGCAGGATACGAGTCGTCGCGGAAGCGCCTCCGGCGCGGACGTCGATACGAGTCCCAGTAGAGCCGGGATTGCGCAGGGGTCAGACCTGCCGAAAACTCCTGCCTAATCCCTTGGAATCCCTCAAGATCATCCTTTGGATCGGTCTGGAATAGGAGATCGAGCTGAGCGCGCTGATCAGCCGTCAATGACCTGACGAACTTGTTCCACCGCGTCTTCACGATCGTGGGCTCTTCGCCCGACTCCATTTCTTCCTCTGGATATGGCTTTGTAAGTGGATGCCGCGAGAACATGCGTACCCCTGGCTCTATGACGTACCGTCCGAAGTCTCCGTGGTGGAGCACCGAGGACAGCACGCTGGAATAGCGCTCCTCGTAGCGCTGACCCTCCTCCCAGGCGTACTTCTCCTCGAGCTTCTCCTCCGATGGCACTGGACCCGGCGGCTTTAGCCCGTACGGACGTCGGATTATTTTCAAGTGCGACTTCGGCGATACGTCGTTGGCAACACCCCACTCAACGATGCCGCGCGCCGCGTCGAGCAAGATTTCATCAGCGCGAACAGGACTTGTGAACACAAGCTTGCGCACGCGAGCGACCAATCTCTTGGCGGCATCCCGTTGGTCCACGTCAGACCGCAGGAGGGATCCGTAGGCGATCACTAGTACCCGTTGGACAACGTACGGATCATCGATCGGCCAGAAACGAACTATGAGCGTCTCCATGACGTCGATATGGCCGCGCAATAGTGCTACGAGCGCTTTGGTGATCCAGTCCCGCATGAAGCGGTTTGGCGAGAGCAATAGCCAAATCAGCGGTATTGCTGCTAGCTCAATGACCTGGGGGTCATGGTCGGGATACGGACCCTTGCTCGCCCAGCGTGCAAGGACAGCGCCGGCGCTGGTCTCCTCGGAAAGCTCGTGATATGTCGTGAACCCGAAGTATTCGTCTCGATCGGGCATCCTGAAACGGGCGAGGTGCCGATGTAGACGATCGCCATTGAGCTGATTCTTCGGTTGAGGTGCAATCAAGAACATGACCCGGAACAATTCCTCGCGCCCCAAGAGGCGGAGCGACTCGTTGAGCAACTCGACTGTTCGGTTTGTAACGGCCTCTGCCTCGCGGTAGGGCAGCGACCGGATGACAGATAGTGCGATGTGTTGATCCCGGTTTTGACGCCGACGCGCCTCACCGTCGCTCGCATCCGATAATCCGATCTCCTTCACGTCGATGCCCAGCAGGTCTGGTAGCTCGATGCCGTGCAACTCTGGCAGGACGACGGCCGCCGCCTCGAGGATTCCCCAACTGCAGTCCTCGCGGAGCCAGACGCGAATCACGTCGTCTTTGACTGGATCGTCTGACTGGTCGAGTCGACGACGGAGAATCATGTAGTCAGCAAGAGCCTGGAAGAGAATGCGTACGCCTTGCTCGACGCCATTCTCAACGTAGAGCAGCTCCTGGTTGAGCACACCCTCGCTCTGCATCGCTCCGAGAACCACAACCGCGTCGTCGCGAGCGTTCGCTAGGGCTTCTGCCGCCAACTCTTCTGCTCGCGTAAGCAAGATCGCCTCCCGACCCGTCTGAGCAAGCTCATCGAGTAGGGCTTCAAGCACAGCTGTTACATGTCGCAACGCGTTCGACTGTTCATAGTCGGTGGAAGCCTGGGGTCGGAACCGTCTGGCGATTCGGACGAGCTTCGCGTCGAGGTAGCGTTGAAAAACCGTAATTCGGCCTTCGTGCCCTCCATAAGCTCTCTCCTTCGAGTCACGAAGTCCCTCGCAGAACAGCTTTAGAAACAGTGGCAAGCTGAACTCCGGCACAAGCAGCGGGACACGCGGCGCCTGGAGGCCGTGAAATGCGAAGAACTTCTGCGTCGCGTCGATCTCGTGACCTGCAAAACCCGGATGCGAGCGGCTGACGTATCGATCTTGCTCGGCCGCGTCGCATACAACTCGTACATAGGTGTCGCGGCACGAGACGACCAAGGCCACATGCGGCCACTGACTTACCGCTGCGCGCAGAGCGGGAAGATGTGTTCGCCAGAACTCCGTGTCGGTCGTCTCGTTGAGCGCATCGATCGCGATGACGAAGCGACGTCCCGTGAGCGCCGACGCCTCGCCCGCGGCGTCCATCGCGCCGAGTAGGACGTCGGCGCCGATTGGCGACAACCCAAGCTGATCGCATACGCTCGCCCAAAGATCGCCGCGCCCGAAACGCGCTGCAGTCAGGAACACGGCCGGCCGGCCCACCTCAAGCGCACGGTGTGTTGCTTCAAGAAGAAGATGCGTCTTACCCGAGCCGGCAACTCCGCCAAGAAAGTAGAGCCCGCGCTGCAAAGCTCGCCCAGCCGTCGAGTCGAGCCACCGTTCGAGCTCGGCCATTCGATCGAGCAGACGGCGGCACCGATATCCGCGCGCTTCTTGGGGGGTGTTTGACTGGACGGCATACCAATCCTGGTCGGGATGGTTCCGGCGCCACTCATCTTCAGCGACGTACTCGAGGTCTGATGCGGCGCCGACCGCCTGGGACACAGCATCAAGCGCCTGCTCAAGAGGTTGCAAGTCGGACGCAATTGTCGACGGCTCGATGTACACGGCAGATGCCGCGGCCTTCAACCGCTCGACCGCGAGGGTAATGGCATCGTAGGCCTTGACCAGTTCGTCGGATCCTTTCTTATCGAGCCAGACGTCTCCCGCCTCGGACGCCACGGCTCGCCGAAGGCGCTCAAAATGTTCGAGTGCCGCGTCGTCGAAGCCGAGGGCAGTCAGGTCGTCCTCAATTGGGAGATCGACCTGAAGATCAGGTCGATATTTCTCCCCTGCAGCATCGACTTGAGCTCTCAACTTCTGACTGAGCCATGCATCGGTGAACTCGGTCTCGGCCCACCAGAACCATTGCCTCCCTTGGTGCTCGGGTAGGGCTAATCGGTCGAGGATGTCGCTTTCCTGGATCAACTCAAAGTCGAGATCGGCCGACGCCTTGATGGAGGCGCGCCAAGACTCCACTTTGTCGTCGTACTTCTGACGCTGTGACTTCCGCCGACCACGTCCGACGGCTGTATCAAGGTTGGACGAGGTAAGAAAGATCAGCTTGCTGAGTCGCGGTCGGTCGCGGACGACCGCCCGGACGCTTTCAGTGAGACCATTGAGCAGCGAGTCGACATCATGGACGTGCTTCGCTTGCCATCCCCACTCGGTGCCATCGGACAGTGTGGCGTACCACTCGACGCCGCCGTCAGGACTCGCGGTACGAATCGCTCGGGTGCCCTCTGGCGCGTCTGACTTGAATAGCTGATAGCAGAGTTCCTCGAATCCCCGCGCCGTTGAGCCCCGCCAAGGGCGTATGGCGTCGAAACCTGAGCTGAGTCGATCCCGTGGCATGAATGGGGCTTTTCCTTGGAGAGTCCTAACGTTCGCCAGGATGGGCGAACGAAGGGCCTCCGATGTCTGACTTTGATTGCGTCGCTTTCACCTACATGGCTCCCACAGCTTGACCGGGTAGGTCCATTCTCCTGGCCAAAGCATCGAGGTCCTCATCGAAGAGGTGTCCGTAAACCGTCAAGGTGAACGCAGCCGAGCGGTGGCCCATGATCGACTGCACTGCCTTCGGTGATGCTCCAGCCGAGATCATTCGGGCTGCGGCCGAGTGACGCAGGGCGTGCAAGCCAACTGTAGGCAAACCCAACTTCCTGAGAAGCGGGCGCCAGACGTCCATGTAGACGTATCGGTAGCGGAGTGGCCCGCCCTTCTCGCCGGTGAATAGAAGCGTCTCCGGATCGGGGTCGATCGTTTTCAGATGCTGCTCCAACTCGGTCATGAGTGACGGCGGTAGCGGAAGGGCTCGCTCCGCGTGTGACTTGGTCGGTCCGAAGATGAGCTTCCCGCTGACCTCGGCCAGTGATTCCTCCACGCGAAGACGACGCCGAAGAAAATCAACGTGGCGCCGGCGCAGGGCAACTGCTTCTCCGTAGCGAAGGCCGAGGGTCGCGAGCACGCGGAAAAGGAGACGGAACTTCTCCGGCACCGCGTTTACGAGCTGGTCGGCAACCGCTTGGTCGAAGTATTCGGCCTCCTTGTGCTGGATCTTCGGCAGCTTGATGCGATCGGCGGGGTTCCTTGCGATGAGCCGGTCGTCGACCGCCGCGTCGAGCATGAGGCGCAGCACGATCACGGCCTGCCGAGCGCGGCTGGGGGAGAGGCCTTCCTCAAGCATCGAGGCGATCCACTCCTGGATATCTGACCGCCGGAGCCCGGCGAGCTGCCGCTTGCCGAACGTCGGGAGGATGCGGCTGCGGAGCAGCGACTCGTAACTCACTCGTGTCCTCGGCTTGACGCTGAGGGTAGAGACCCACTTGGCCGCCCAGTCGTTCAGGGCGACCTTGCCGGCCCTTGGATCGACGTAGTCCCCGCGCAGGATGTCGGTCTCGATCGTGGAGGCGAACTTCTCGGCGTCGCCCTTCTTGTCGAAGGTCTTCGCCTTCTCCACGTGATCGGGATCGCGGTAACGGACTTTCCATGCGTGCCGCTTCTTGCCGTCCTTGGTCGCACGCTCGACCTTGATCACGTGAGCCATTCGTGCCTCCCAGAAAAAGTCGCCGCCATCCTGCGGACTTATTGCGGACTTAACGGTAATCGGGAGATGAGACAGAAACTCGGATTTGGCCTCTGGCCTGCGGAAATAGGGGTGGGTCGCCAGGGAATCGAACCCTGAACCTACGGATTAAGAGTCCGTTGCTCTGCCAATTGAGCTAGCGACCCGGCGCCGCAGTCTAACAATGGCGGATTGGCTGCCTGGCTGGGTGAGGGCGACCGACCGGATTCGAACCGGCGACATCCTGGACCACAACCAGGTGCTCTAACCATGCTGAGCTACGGCCGCCATGCCTCACAAGGGTAGCAGCCACAGGACGCCTGCCCCCTGACCCGCCTCCCTATTGAACCTGGACCAGCCGAGTGACGACCTGGCGCACCGGATACGGCTCCGAGTCTGAGTTGCTGAAGTAACCGAGGTTGTTCCAACCTCCGCCGCTTACCCTCCAGCGCGCCTCCCAGATGACCTCCACCAGCACGTCGTAGCGCCCACGCGTCTCGTAGAGATGGGAGATATCGCCGGGCTGCCTCCGGGTCCACGGCCTGCCGGGGCCGGAGGTGACCTTGTCGATTCCGTCGCCGAAGCCCCACACGTATTGGACCGGTCGCGCTTCGGCCAGAACGCTCAGCCCCGGAACGCTTGCACTGGCCCTGATCGTCTGCGGCTCTTGATTGAGCCAGAAATAGGAGTCGAGGCCGGTCAGCCCGAGCCTGGAGGGAGCGATCTCGATGGCTGGCTTTGGAGCGAGCGCAATGGCGCGGTCGGTGGCGATCTGAGCGAGCTCTTCGGGCGAAGGGAGCACCGGCTGGGCCCGGGGCCCGTTGCCGTTGTTGTTGTTGGCGTTGGCGGGTTGGGCCGGGGCACTCGTGCAGTACGAAAGCTGGACGCCCCAACTACCAAACTTCCGCCGCGCGCAAGGTTGCGGTTGCATGGACGAATTAACAAAGGAGGAGTCGGAACTAATCGCGTCGAAAGTGAGAGATGCAATAGATGACTGGCCTGGGGCCGTCCCGGAGTTGGCTTCTTGCATCCAACCACTGGAATGGCTGGACGCATTCGTCTTGTGCCTTGCATATCCGACCGAAGCACTGGCCTCAACACCCGTTTCCACCAGTTCGGCTGACCCTTTTCCTCTTCCGGCGAATGCTGCGCTCGGCAAGAGCGTGATTGCTACAGCGAAGAGAAGAGCCGCGCTACGGACAGCTGGCATTGCGCCTCTTCAATGTCCTGTCCTTAATAAGCTCAGCGCTATCCAGTTTCCATTGATGCCTCGTGAAATGAAGCGTCCAATTGACTACCTGTCGGACAACGGAAGAGTCTTGCGTCACGTCCTTCCCTGCTTCGCTAAGGAAGCACGGGAAGAGCAATCGGGTTTCCTGAATACGGGTTGTGCGTGCGTCTAACTCAACGACATCAATTCTCTGAGACTTGTACTGGATCTTGTCGATGACATTGTCCACACGCAGTTCGCCGATAATGCGTGACGCCCGTCTGGCGAGTGAGCTTCCTCCAACAAAAGCGCTGGAGATGAGGTTCGGATGGCGGTCCTGAACAGCCTTGAGCCCAAGGGCGTTCAACCTCTCGAAAGTAGAGATCGCCTCGGCCCGGGTGAGGGTTTGGCTTGGTTGCGAGGGTTCGTCTTGGGGTGTGGCGGACGGGAGTGATTGCGCCGGGGGCGCGGGGGTGTCGGCTGGGTTGGTCAGGCGAAGGATGCCGAAGGCGATGATTAACAGCGCGAGCAGGATGAGGAAGGCCCGGCCCGGCGACAGCGGGCCCCGGGATTGCTCTTCGGGATCCCTATTGGCTGTCAGCGCCGTGTCGTGTGCGTGCTGCATGTCCACCCCGGTCCCATCGACCTTCCCTACTTCCATTTATAGCAAGAAGGGCCGGGTCTCCGCCTGTGGCGTGCGTCACACTCGACCTTGGAGATCTGTCCACATTGAGGTTCTTTGCACTTACGGTCACAGAGGGGCAGTGAACTAAAGAAAGATGAGGGAAGGGATGTGTCGCGTGAGGTCCAACGGCTGCGGTGTTATCTCGTGAGGCGACATGCCTGACGGCGAAGCCGGGAAACGTTGGGCCCAGGCCCTCGCCGAGTGGGCCATCCCGGAGCCCATCCTGGCCCGGGCCCCCGAGTCCCCGTGGGGCTTTCCCCCCGAAATTTTCGCGACCAACGCTCGAGACGAGGACACGCCCTCGATCCGCCGGGCTCTGGAGGCTCTGCCCGACGATGGCAGCGGCTCGGTACTCGACGTCGGCGTGGGGACGGGCGCCGGCAGTCTGCCGCTGGCGGCGAAGGCGAGCCACATCACGGGAGTGGACGAGAGCCCCAACATGCTCGAGACGTTCGCCCGCGCGGCGGATGAGGCCGGCGTGGCTCACGATGAGATCCAGGGCTCCTGGCCCGAGATCGCGGGCCGGACCAAACCGGCCGACGTGGTCGTGTGCAATCACGTCCTCTACAACGTTGCGGAGCTGGGAGCTTTCGCTCTGGCGCTGACCGCTCGCGCCACGAAGCGCGTCGTCGCCGAGAGCACGGACGTGCACCCGCAGATGAGTCTCAACCGGCTCTGGAAGCACTTTCATGGGCTCGAGCGGCCTCAAGGACCGACCGTACAAGATGCGATCAACGTGCTGAAGGAGGCGGGTATCGGCGCTCGTATCGAGCATTGGCACCGTGAGCGGGCGCAGCGCACCGCCGACCGGCAATTGATAGTCGCCTTCACGCGTCGCCGCTTGTGCTTGCCGGCCGAATGCGATCCGGAGATCGATCGGCTCCTCGCGGATACCTCCGTGTTCCGCCCGAGCGCAATGTCGACTATCTGGTGGGACGCG
Source organism: Actinomycetota bacterium (assembly GCA_013695055.1). Lineage (GTDB taxonomy): Bacteria > Actinomycetota > CADDZG01 > CADDZG01 > WHSQ01 > JACDBF01. Next base: position 214 of record JACDBF010000186.1, on the reverse strand, counting down.
CCTTAGATGCGAGAGATGCGAGAGATGCGAGAGATGCGGGAGAGTTGTCCCAGCTCGTCCACTACTCGGTCGATCTCTTCGACCGAATTGTAGTGGCAGAAGCCGATCCGCACTGCCCCTCCGGTGTCCTCGAGGTCCAGCTCTTCCATGAGCGCGAGCGCGTAGTAGTTGCCGTCCCAGACGAAGATGCCGCGCCGTCCGAGCTCTTCGGCCG
>JACDBF010000177.1 GCA_013695055.1 Actinomycetota bacterium | reverse complement strand
CGGCCGAAGCCTTCATGTTCTCCAGCAGAACATCCATGTCGCGAACCTCTCCGAGTGCGCGTGCGAGCACGCGCAAGCCATCGATCAATCCCCTCGCCCAATTGTTATCTACCAGAGGGCCGAACGTGCGCAGGTCGCTCCTCAGCCGGCGAGCCGCGACCCTCATCTGATGGACCCCTTCCACCTCGCGGAGCCGCACCCCCGGATCGTTCATGACCAGACGCCTGACGCTTCTGGTCAGAGCGGCCTGGATACCCACCCCGGCAGAGTCCCCGCCGTCCGCCTTCAACTTCGAGAAGATGTCCTGAGTGACGGGCCCGGCCCCTTCGTCCTGAAGCGGGGCCCCCGGACGAGCGCCGCCGCGCTGAAAGGCATCGTCGAGCGCTTCCACCACGCCCTCGTCGAGGCCCTTGTCGACGACCAGAATCGTGCGAAGAACACGCGCTTCGGGGCCTTGTGTCATGGGGCCAAGACGTTCGTCCGTGAGCTCGGCCAGGCCTGAGCCCGGCCGAGCTGCGAGCAACCAGCGCCGGCTCAGGCGGCGGTAGCGCTCCGCCACACCGAGGGAATCGGAGAGCAAGAACGCGGTCAGCAACCTGCGAGCCTCCGCTGGGACGCCCGACCCCTCGGAGTCCAAGGCGATGCGTCTCAGAGGAGACCCAGTCGCCCAGACCTGTGGCAGCGAGACACTCCACGCGGCAGCGCGCTCGGGGCGTTCCTCGCAACACAAGGTGATGCCGGCTCGTCGCAACCGCCGAGGGGAAACGTCGTAGTGGATGACCGAATGCTCCGAAGCCCCGAGCTCGGTCGCGTCCGCGATGCCGGCCTCGGACAACAAGGGAACGATGAACGAGGCGTCCACCACATAGGAGAGATCGGGGCTCACTGGCGCTGAAGGGCGCGCTCGACCGAAACATGTTGCAAGGCGACGATGTCTTCGTCCTCGGCCGGTAGGACGCGATGCCAGCGGCCATCGCGGTCGAGCGTCCACGTTGTCGCGTTGTCGCGCAGAGCGAGCTCCAGCAGAGACCTGAGGCGACCCCTTAGCGAGTCCGACTGAATGTGGGCGAGGACTTCGACGCGCCGGTCAAGGTTCCGATGCCTCATGTCGGCGCTGCCCACGTAGATCTGCTCGTCGCCGGCGTTACGGAAGTAGAAGATCCGCGAGTGCTCGAGGAACCGGCCCAGAATGCTGCGAACGGTGATTCCTTCGCTGAGATTCTCCACTCCGGGACGCAGCGCGCAAATACTGCGTACGATCAGATCGATCTCGACTCCGGCCTGAGATGCTTCGTAAAGAGCGTCAATTACCGCCTCATCGACGAGGCTGTTGAGCTTTAGAACGATGCGACCGGCATCTCCCCCGGAAGCAATCTTCGCCTCGCGTTCGATCATCGAGACGATGCGCGCGCGCATTCCGTAAGGAGCCACGATCAACGATCTGTAGTTCGTCTGGCGCGAGTAACCTGTCAGCGAGTTGAAGAGGTCGCTGACGTCCGCGCCGATATGCGGATCTGCCGTGAGGAGACCGAGGTCCTCATAGCTACGGGCCGTCGACGCGTTGTAGTTGCCGGTACCCACATGCACGTAGCGATTAAGACCGTCGCCTTCGCGCCGGACAACCAAGCAGAGCTTGCAATGCGTTTTGAGCCCGACCACTCCGTAGACGACGTGGCACCCGGCCCGCTCGAGGGCGCGCGCCCAGTTGATGTTTGTGCGCTCGTCGAAGCGGGCTTTGATCTCGACCAGAACCACTACTTGCTTTCCCGACTCAGCCGCCTCGATGAGAGCATCGACGATCGGGCTGTCGCCCGAGGTTCGATAGAGGGTCTGCTTGATCGCCATCACCTCAGGATCGCTCGCCGCCTGCTCGATGAACCGCTGCACGCTGGTGGTGAACGATTCATAGGGATGGTGCACGAGCACGTCGCCCCGTCGAAGCACGGCGAAGACGTCGGCTTCCTCGTCATCGGGCGCGATGAGATCTGGGTGTGTGACCGGGACGAACGATTCGGCTTTCAAGTCGGGGCGATCAATCTCGTGGAGATCCCATAGCTTGGCAAGATCAAGGGGGCCGGGAATCGCGTGAACCTCTTGCCTCTCCAGCTCGAGCTCGCGCATCAAGAGGTCGAGGACGTAGTCGGGCATACTCGGCTCGACTTCCAGGCGCACCGCCGGGGTGAAGCGTCGCTTGCGTAGCTCCTGCTCCAACTGTTCGAGTAGATCCTCGGCGCCGTCGTCGTTCACTTCCACGTCGGCGTTCCGAGTGACGCGAAAGGAGTGGTGCTCCAACACTTCGAGCCCTGGAAACAGCCGGTCGAGGTTGGCGGAGATCACGTCCTCGAGAGGGATGAAGCCAGATTCATCTGTGAGCGTGATGAAGCGTGGCAACAGCGGTGGAACCTTTATCCGCGCAAACCTTGTCTTATCCGCGACCGAATCGCGAACCAGCACCGCTAGGTTCAACGACAGGTTCGAGATGTACGGAAAAGGATGCCCCGGATCGACTGCCAGCGGCGTGACGATAGGGAAAATCTTCTCGTAGAAGAGCTCATCGAGCTCTTTGCGCTGCACGTCGCTGAGGTCGTCCCAGCGATGTATGCAGGCTCCGGCCTCAGCCAAAGCGGGCATTACCTCGCCGACGAACAATTCCGCGTGCCGGGTGACCAACCCATTCGCTTTGTCGTGAACGAGCGCTAGCTGCTGACGGGCGGTGAACCCGTCTGCCGAGCGGGCGTTCAACCCGGCGGCCTGCTGTGTCATGAGGCCGGCGACCCTGACCATGAAGAACTGATCGAGCGCGTCGGCGAAGATCGCAAGGAACTTCATTCGTTCGAGCAGCGGCGCCGATGAGTCCTCGGCCAGCGCTAGGACTCGCTCGTTGAAGTCGAGAGACGACAACTCGCGATTCAGGAAGCGCTCAACGTCCTTTGGATGCTCAGTCATGCGCTAACAACGTAGGTCCTAAGCATGTCGCTCAAGTGAACATGATTTTAAGACACGCCGATATCAACTTCGGGCACGGGGCGACCATCTCTCTTCATTCGGCCCCCGATGGGGCCCCCTGAAGGATTCACTCGGAGGCTTGCGCCCGTTCACGTTCACGCCACTTGCACGCTCTACCGTTGGCACTGCTCCAGCCTCGAGGTTCATGCCACGAGCCCGGCGGAAGAGGGACTTCCCCGCCCCTCTTCGGAACCTCATAGCGAGGGGGCCTCCCCCGGCCCCCTCGCTGCGCGTCCGGGGCCCCGCGACCTCAGCCGGGCCCAAGTCCTTACGCCGACGCAATCTCAGCCCGGCTCGAAGTCGAAGACGGACTCTCCTATCCGGATCTCGTCGCCCGGCTTCGCTCCCGCCCGTTCCAGGGCATCCTCGACCCCCATGGCGATGAGCTTGCGCCCGAGCCGCTGCGCCGCCTCCTCATTGAAGAGATCGGTCGCGGCGACGACGCGTTCGGGCCGGGTGCCGCGCACTCGCCACGCGTCGCCCTCATGCTCCACCAGGAGCGGCTGGTCCCGCACGACATGCCGGACGTAACCCACGGGGGCCGGTGTGGCAGCGCGGGCCGCGCTCACGGCGGCGGCCATCGACCGCAGAAGAGTGTCGATACCCTCGCCGGTCACCGAGGAGATTGTGATGGCCTCGGGCCACCGGCGCTGAATCTCCGCAAGGTGGTCGCGCCCGGCATCGATCTTGGAAGCCACGATCACCGAAGGCCTCTCGGCCAGCTCCGAATCGAACGCCTCGAGCTCGGCCCGGAGAACGTCGACGTCATCGAGCGGATCTCGGTCTATGGCCGTGGTGTCGATCATGAAGGCAAGGACGGCAGCCCGGCGGACGTGCCTGAGAAAACGGTGTCCGAGGCCCTTGCCCTCGTGCGCTCCCGGCAAGAGACCTGGAATATCCGCCACGACGAAGGAGCTCTCCCCTACTTCGACCACTCCGAGGTTCGGCGAGATCGTCGTAAAGGGATAGTCCGCAATCTTGGGACGAGCCGCGGAGATCCGGGAGATGAGGGTCGACTTCCCGGCATTCGGAAACCCCACCAAGCCCACATCTGCGAGGAGGCGCAGCTCGAGGCGCAACCAGCGCTCCTCGGACGGCTCCCCCTTCTCCGCGAAAGTGGGGGCCTGGCGAGTGGACGACGTGAAACGAGCGTTGCCCCGGCCCCCCCGTCCCCCCCTGGCCGCCACGAGCTCGTCTCCGGGGCCGGCGAGATCCGCGATCAAGACGCCATCTTCGTCGTAGACGATGGTGCCCGAAGGGACCAAGACGATCCTGTCGGGGCCGCGCGCGCCGAAACGTCTCTTGCTGGCGCCGTGCCCACCCTTGGCGGCTTTGACATGCGGATACTTCTTCAGCCCAAGCAACGTCCCGACCGACGGGTCGGCCCGAAGAATCACGCTGCCCCCGTTTCCGCCGTCACCTCCGTCGGGCCCGCCCTTTGGCTTATAGGGCTCGTGATGGAACGAGGCCGAGCCGTCGCCGCCGGCTCCGGCCGTGACGTTGATACGGGCTTCATCGACGAACTCGCTCATAGCCCGACCACCCCAAAAAGGTGAGGGACCCCGCCAAGGGTCCCTCCGGAGTCGATCACGAGCCGGGCTTGCGGCTCAGAGCACGCTCACGACGCGTCGACCGCGAGCTCGGTGAAAGGTGACCGTCCCCTCGGCCTTGGCGAAAAGCGTGTCGTCGCCGCCACGGCCCACGTTCAGGCCGGGGTGCCATCTAGTTCCCCGCTGGCGCACGATGATGGCGCCGGGCCTGGCGACCTGGCCCCCGTAGATCTTGACGCCCAGCCGTTGAGCGGCCGAATCCCGCCCGTTGCGAGAGGACGCCGCCCCTTTCTTATGTGCCATCGCTGCTCTCCTCCGTTTGCTTCTTGGTTCTGGAAGCTGCCGGCTTCGAGTCGGCGGCCGCGCTTTGCTTCTTGGTTCTGGAAGCTGCCGGCTTCGATTGGCCGTCCAGGCTGATCCCCGAAATCTCCACGCTCGTATAGCGCTGGCGGTGGCCGTTGTGGCGCCGGTATCCGGTCTTGTTGCGGTACTTGTAGACGTCGAGCTTGGGCCCTTTGACCTCGTCCACGACCTTGGCCGTGACGCGTGCGTCCGCAAGGTTGGACCTTCCCGTACGGGTCTTGCCCTCGTCATCCACGACCAAGAGCGGAGTAAACCGGATCGAGTCGGACGAGTCCTTGACTCGCTCGATCTCGATGACGTCACCCTCTTGCACTTTGTACTGCTTGCCACCCGCGCGAATCACCGCATACACGAAAAACCTCACAAGGTTTGATGTTACCGAAGGGTCATGATACCGGATACGGCCCACGTCGCCGCTGACCCCCGGCGGCCACCGCGCTAGTCCAGGTCGTGGATGAGGAGGCCGCGCCCCTCGCACGTGGGGCATGGATCGGAGAACGCCTCGATGATCCCAGAAGAGACACCCTTACGGGTCATCTGAACGAGCCCTAGGGGGGAGATATCGAAGACCTGGGTGCGCGAGCGGTCACGCTCGAGCTCTCTACGAAAAGTGGTGATCACTCCGTCCCGATTGCCGAGGTCCTCCATATCGATGAAATCCACGACGATGATTCCTCCGATGTCGCGCAATCTGAGCTGGCGAGCGACCTCAACCGCCGCCTCCTTGTTGGCGGCGAACACGGTCTCCTCGAGCGATGACTTCCCCACGAACTTACCCGTGTTGACATCGATCACCGTCATGGCCTCGGTGCGGTCGATGACGATGTGCCCGCCCGACGGCAGCCATACCTTCCTCTCGAGCGACTTGCGAATCTGCTCGGCCACACGATGCTCCTCGAAGATCGGGAGCTCGCCGATGAAGAGCTCGAGCCGTTCATCGAGGTCCGGCGTGGTCTGCCGCACGTAGGCTCGCAGCAGGCCCTCGAGGTCGGCGTCGTCCACGATGCAGCGGCTGATGTCTCGATTGAAGACGTCCCTCACGACCCTCAACTCAAGCTCCGGCTCCTCGTAGAGCAGCCTCGGAGCCTTGGCCTTTTGCGCCTTGGACTCGATCTCTTTCCAGACCGCCGTGACTCTTTCGAGATCGCGCTCGAGGTCTTCTCGAGCGGCCCCTTCGGCGACAGTCCGCACGATCAATCCATGGTGATCTAGGCGAAGCTCCGTGGCGATATCGCGTAGCCGCGCCCGCTCTCGGTCGGGAAGCTTTCGCGATACCCCAAGCGACTTGGCGCCCGGCACCAGAACGAGATGCCTGCCGGCAATGGAAACGACCGCCGTGAGGCGCGCTCCCTTGGAGCCCATCGGATCCTTCGTCACCTGGACGAGGATCGTCTGGCCGGACTTCAGGACCGTTTCGATGCGCGGGATATCTGCGCCCTCATCGCCTGCGATCCCCACTTCGCGCGCATAAAGTACGCCGTTGCGTGCGGCTCCGAACTCGACGAACGAGGCCTCCATACCCGGCAGCACGTTCTGTACGCGACCGAGATAGACGTTTCCCACCATCGAGCGGTCGTCCCTGCGGGTGACATAGTGCTCGACGATCTGTTGATCCTCGAGAACCGCTATCTGAGTGCCATTCGGGTCTGCATGGACAAGCATCACGCGATCAGCATGCGGGCGTGCGCTACTCGATCGACGTCGCGGCCGGCGGCGGCGTGAACGTCCGTTAGAAGACGGCGACGGCTTGGCTTCGGGGGGGCGCTCGCCCTTCTCAGGCTCGACGGTCGATGGTGCTTCCACAGACTTCGCCGGCATGGGTTGTATGTCGATGGCCTTTTCCCGGCGGCGGGGTGTCGAGTCGGTCACGGCTGTGTCTCCTTCTGGCTCACAAATACCGTCGCATATGAACGTTCAGGAGAATCCCGACCGCCATGAAGTTCATGACGAGACTCGATCCACCGAACGACACGAACGGGAGCGTGAGGCCCGTGATCGGCATGATGCCCATCGTCATGCCGACGTTTACGAACATCTGAAAGACCCACATCGTGGCAATCCCTCCGGCGAGCAATGTGCCGAAGAGATCACGCGACAGAGTGGCGATTCGAAGCGCTCGCCAGATGAGCAAGGCGAACAAACCGAGAAGGGCTCCGGCGCCGATGAATCCAAGCTGCTCGGCAACGGCAGTAAAAATGAAGTCCGTGTGCTGCTCGGGGACGAAGTCAAGAGAGGTTTGAGTATTCTTTCGCTGAAACCCCTTGCCGCGCAGGCCCCCGGAAGCGATCGCCGTCTTGGCTTGGTGAAGCGTCCAACCCTCCGACTGGACGTCGGGACTGGAATCCAAGAACGCAGTGATGCGCTCGATCTGATAGTCCTTGAGCAATCCAACCTGAAGGATGACCGCCACGCCGAGCAGCGCCATCATGGCGAGAAAAAGAAAGTGTCTGATCTTGGCTCCTCCCAAGAGAAGCAGCCCCGCCAACAGCGCCACGAAAACGAGCGCCGACCCGAAGTCGGGCTCGACATAGATCAGCGCGCTCGGCGCCGCGACCAGGGCAGTTACGACTGCGACATCGCGAACGCGAACTTCCTCCTTGCGTTCCGCGAGATACGCCGCCCCGGCGACGATCACGGCGATCTTGGCGAACTCCGAAGGCTGTACCTGAAAGAAGCCAAAGTTGAACCAGCTCCTGGCTCCCCCCGCTTCGTCGCCCAAGGGCGTGAGCAGCAGCAGCAAGGTCACCAGCGCGCCGCCGTAGAGGAACGGCGCGAACGCCCGCAGGTGCCGGTAGTCGATGAAGCTCACGACCAGCAGAACGATTGCGCCCGCTATCGCGTAGGCGATCTGCCGCTTGAGGTACTGCGCCGGGTCAAGGCTGGTGTCTTGCTTGTTCGCCGTCGCCGAGAACACCATCACGGCTCCAAAAACCGACAGCAAGAGAGTGATGGTCAAGAGCATCGGGTCCAAATGACGGATGGGGGCGCGACGCGCCATGCGAGCCGATATCGGCTCACCACCGATGCGGTCGACGGCCTCGCCGAAGAGTCCCTGCATGCCCATCAGTTCGAGGGATCCTGCGATAGCTGGACCTCGGCCTTTTGGTCGATGCCGAAGATGCCCTCGTATATCTCGCGCGCGACGGGAGCCGCGCTCTCGCCGCCGTGTCCCGCCCGGTCGAGGTACACGGCGATCACGTACTCCGGATCATCAGCGGGGGCGTAGGAGGTGAACCAAGCGTAGTTGAGTCCCGACTCGACGCTGCCGATCTGTGCGGTGCCGGTTTTGCCTGCGACCGGAAACCGATCTTGCGGATAGCCGGCAAAGGCTCCGGTTGCGGTGCCCTGGTCGCCGGAGATCACGTCTACCAATCCCTGTCTGATCGGCGCCCATGCAGCCTCATCGAGAGGAAGCTTCTTGCCGGGACCGAAGTCGAACTCCTTGACTATCTCAGGCTCGCCGCCATCCTCCGGCACTTTACGGAGGTCCTGAGCAAGATGAGGCTGGACTATCGTTCCACCGTTTGCGATGGCCGCATAGGTCACCGCCATCTGCAATGGAGTAACGGTCAGCTCACCCTGGCCGATGGCCATGTTGACCGTGTAGCCGGGGAGCCAGTCGCCGGCCGGCGGACAGTAGCCGATATCGGCATTGGCCTCGCACCACGCCTGGTCGGCAACCAAACCGTCTTCCTCGTACGGCAAATCGATGCCGGTATCGTGTCCGAAGCCGGCCATCCTCATGTACTCCTGGAACTTCTCCGATCCGTCCCCGTTGGCCGCTCCAAACGCGTTTTCCATCTGCCAGCCGAGCGCGTAATAGAACGTGTCACACGACACCTCGAGCGATTCGCTGAGCCCCATGCTTCCGTAATCGGCCGACGTCCAGTTATTGAAGGTGACGCTCCCGGGCCCCCCCTCGGGTGGGTAGGTGACGGCGGGGGGGCACGGGAGATAGGTGTACGGGGAGGCGATTCCGGACCAGATGGCTGCCTCGGCGGTAACAACCTTGAAGGTCGAGCCCGAGGGAAAAGCGCCCAGGACCGTCCTGTTGGTGAGCCTGTCGTCGGTGTTTACTTCCGTGGCCCCGCCCAAAAGGGCATTGTCCTTGTTGCTGAAGCCGTCGGCAAGAATTGAGGGGTCGTAGTCCGGGTAGCTGGCCATCGCAATGATCTCGCCGTCGTCCGGGTCCATCACCACTGCTCCGCCGGCCGGGGCCAGATAGGACGCGCGCGCCGCCTCGATACCGCTCGCCAACGCCTTCTCGGTTATGCCTTGGATCCGAGCGTCGATGGTGAGGTAAAGGTCACGACCCGGCACCTCTTCTTGCGTTCTCGCCTTCTGCACCTGATCGCCCGTAGAGTTCACTACATACTTGGTCTGCTCGGGCTGGCCTCGGATGAAGCGGTCGTATGTGTATTCGACCCCGTCTTTCCCTACGATGTCGCCCGGACCGTACCCACGATTCGCCGGGTAGTCGTCACTCTCCAGAAGAGCCGGCGAGATCTCACCCACGTAACCCAGGATGTGTGCCGCCAATGAACCCGCGGGATAGGCCCGGACCGGCAGGCGTTCCACACGAACTCCCGGAAAGTCATCCTGGTGGATCCTTATGTAGGAAGCATCTTTCTCCGAGACATCGGTGACAACCGCCACCGGCTTGTAGGGCGACACGGTGTCGTCTTTGAGGTTGGTGCGCAACTCCTTCATTCCCACGGCGAGTGTCTCAGACAGGCGGCTCAGCACCTTGTGCTCTTGACGCGGCGTGTTGACGATCTGCCGGTCTACTGTGATCGACAGCGAGTTGCGGTTGGTTACAAGTATGCGTCCGTTTCGATCTCGGACGTTGCCACGATGTGGTTCGGACTCGACGATGCGCGTGCGGTTCTGGCGAGCAACTCGTTGGTAGTCGGGCGCAGCCAGCACCTGCAAGAACCACAAGCGGAAAAACAAGGCAACAAAGATCGCGATGATGATTGCCCCAAAGACGGCCAAACGCAAAGTGACGCGCTCGATACCGAAGGCGCTCTTGCCTTCCTCTCTGGAACCTGCGAAGTGATTCAAAACTTGTACACTCTCTCCGGCCGGTAACGATCTGCGATCTTGCGCACCACCGGAAACACAAAGGGCGTCAGCAACACATTGTAGAGGACGACAAATCCGGCGACCTTGACCGTGAATTCAAGGCCCACCCACGGCTGGCCGAGGAGGATGGCGAGCAGCGCGTACCCGAGCTCGGCCACTGCGGAGGCAATCCCGACCGCGAACACCGGGGCCCACACGGACTGGGAGGGCGAGTATTCGCGAAACGTTCCCACCGTGTAGCCGACGAGCGTGTAGACCAAAGCCGTGAGTCCCACGATCGACTGTGGCAGCAACAAGTCCTGCAAAAGGCCCCCGAAGAACCCCGTCACGGTACCCACCCGGGGGCCGTCGGTATAGGCCAGAGAAACGATGAGAATCAGTCCCAGCTGAGGGATGACTCCCAAGAGCGTGAGGCGCGCCAGGACGGTCGATTGAAGGGCCACGGAAATCACCACGAGAGCCGCGACGACCGCTACTCGGGCTAGCCCGATCTCAGCCAGCGTGCTCGGGCCTCTGGCTTCAGGCGCCGCGACGCTCACCTCGCTTCCGCTCCAAGCCGGTCACCTGTCTCCAGCAATACCGTCACGAATAGCAACGCTTTGAAGTCGACCGCAGACTCCACGGCGACCTGAAGCTCCCCGGCCGCGTCGGAGCCCCCGACCTCGGCTACCGAACCTATCTGCACGCCGGGCGGAAAGACACCTCCGTCCAGGCCCGATGTCACGACCTCGTCGCCCACCGCGACGGAAGAGTCGGTGTCGATGAACGAGAGTGACAGCATCTCGCCGCCGCCGTTGCCCTCGACCAGCCCTCCGTCCCCGATCCCGTCAACCTTAGCCGCGGCCGCTGCAGCGGGATCGACCAGCAGCAAGACGGTCGCGTAATGAGGCCCGGAGCGCAGCACTTTGCCGACCAGACCATCGGAGTTGATGGCGGCCATATCCGGCTTGATCCCGTCGCTTCGACCCTTGCCGATCACGATCGCCCACTTGTAGTTCGCGATATTGCTGGAAATGACGGTCGCCGTGACCGCTTCCATCGTGCGCCACGAATTCTCGAGATCGAGCTGGGCTCGCAGCTCTTCGTTCTCGTCCTCGATCGCAGGGAGACCGTCTGCGTCGGCTTGGGCTTGATCCAGCGCTTGTTCGAGTCGCTCGTTCTCGCCGCGCAGGTTCGCTAGGTTGGCAACCGACGAGAAGAAATCTCCCACCGGCCGGGTCACCGACGTAAAGCCTCTTTGTACAGGAGCCACGACCGTGACGGCGAGATCCTTGGCGCGCTTGAGCGGGCCTCCTGAGCTCTGTCTGAAGTCGAGCGTTACCACGACGATTGAGATGGCGACGAATGCCAGCAACAACACTCGGCCTCGCCCGGCTCGGCGATACATTGCAATAGACCTCGTTAAGCTCAGAAAATGGGGGTCGGCCTCGAGCGCGTGAGCGTGAGGGCGCGCGAAACACCGACCGGCGCGTTCACCCTACACGGGCCGGTCGCGTAAAGGAAGGGAGGCCTCTGACCTGCCCTTTATGTGGTTCTTCGCGACCTGGGAGGCGCTAGTGGCGGGTGGAGGAAATCAGCACTCGCTTGAGCGACTCGAACTCCTCGAGGCACTTGCCCGACCCGATGGCGACCGACCACAGCGGATCCTCGGCGATGTGAATCGGCATCCCGGTCTCGTGCTTGAGCCGCTCGTCGAGGCCCTTGAGAAGCGACCCCCCGCCGGCCAGCACAATTCCCTTGTCCATGATGTCTGCGGCGAGCTCGGGTGGCGTCTTGTCGAGGGTGTTCTTGACCGCATCGACGATCGCGTTGACGGGCTCTTCAATGGCTCTGCGGATCTCCTCGGCCGACACCACGATGGTCTTAGGAAGTCCGGTCACGAGATCGCGACCCCGAATCTCCGCTTGCTGCTCATCGGGCATGGGGAACGCCGAGCCGATCGCCATCTTCATCTCTTCAGAAGTGCGCTCGCCGAGCATGAGCGAGTACTCCTTCTTGACGTAGTTGATGATCGCTTCATCGAGCTCGTCGCCCCCGATACGGATCGACTGGCTGGTAACGATGCCCCCGAGAGAGACGACCGCCACTTCCGTGGTTCCACCGCCGATGTCGACCACCATGTTCCCGGTCGGCTCGTGCACGGGAAGTCCGGCGCCGATCGCGGCAGCCATCGGCTCTTCGATGATGAACGCGCTGCGCGCTCCGGCCGAGATAGTCGCTTCTTCTACGGCGCGTTGCTCGACGCCGGTGATGCCGGACGGCACGCACACGACGACGCGAGGCTTGGCGAGGAACGTGCGGCGGTGCACCTTCTGGATGAAGTAGCGCAGCATCTTCTCGGTGACGTCGAAATCGGCAATCACTCCATCTTTGAGCGGCCGGATCGCCACGATGTGGGCCGGAGTACGCCCAATCATCTGTTTCGCCTCCGACCCAACGGCCAGAATGGCGCCACTCTTCGTATTGATCGCCACGACCGACGGCTCGTTGAGGACGATGCCCCGGCCGCGGACGTATACGAGCGTATTCGCAGTGCCGAGGTCGACTGCCATGTCACGCCCGATGAACTGGAAGATGTTGTCCATAACGCACCCCACTGATTGACTCTTTTGAGTATTCGCTAACCGGGGAGCCTATCCGAAAAAGAGACCCAGCTCCCTCTCGGCGGATTCGGGAGAATCGGAGCCGTGCACGATGTTCTCTCCGATCTCGGTGGCAAAATCGCCCCTGATCGACCCCGGCGCCGCCTCGAGTGGATTCGTGGCCCCCATGATCTGCCGGCAGCCGAGAACGGCCTCCGGCCCCCGGATCGCCATGGCCACAACCGGACCGGAGGTGATGAACAAGACGAGCTCGGAGAAGAAGGGCTTGTCGGTGTGTTCCGCGTAATGACGCGTCGCCAGGTCCTCATCGATCGTAAAGAGTTTCATCTGATCGACCTCGTAGCCCTTAGCCTCGATCCGGCGGATCACCTCGCCTGAAAGCCGCCGCCTGACGCCGTCGGGCTTCACCATCACGAATGTTCTTTGCACCGGCACCCTTAACCTCCAGTATTTGCTATTCGAAGCAAAAGAGACGGTAGCAGTCTCGTCTCCTCAAGTGCTTCCTAGATGAGCCCGCGCTTCCCCGACGACGTAATGCGAACCCGTGACACATACGAGCTCGCTGGCGGCGACCGCGCTCACCACCGAATCCACGGCCCCGGCGACGTCCTCGACGACTGCGAACTCGAGACCGAGCTCGCCGGCCGCCGCGGCGAGCTCGGTGACGGGAATCGAGCGCACGTTTGCCGGTCGCGTCACAGTCAGCGAGCAAGGGATTCGCGCCAGCTCGGAGAGCATTCCCCTGTAATCCTTATCCGCGAGGATGCCGACCACGAAACGCACGTGATCGAAGGCAAACGCCTCAACGAGGCTGGAGATCAACGCCGACATGCCATCGGGATTGTGCGCGACATCTAGCACGACGGGAGCGGCCGCTTCCGGCGGTCTCACGACTTCGATACGGCCCGGCGCGCGCACCGCCGCCAGGCCATCTCGAACGACCTCGTCGCTAAGGGGGCGAGCCCCGAGAAAATGTGCAACCGCGTCGACGGCAGTCGCCGCGTTTACCCCTTGGTGGCTTCCATGCAGCGGAAGAAACATCCCCCGGTAAGAGGTGCCGGAGGTTTCGACCGACAAGTAGCGGCCACCCAGCGCCACCCTGTTGTCGGTCGCACTAAAGTCCCGATCGATCGCCGATACGGTTGCGCCTCGTGCGTTGGCTTCCCCAGCGATCACTCCGAAGGCATCGAGGGTGCGTTCCGCGGTGACCACGACGCCGTTGGCGGAGATGATGCCCGCCTTCTCTAGGGCTATGCCTTCGCGGCTAGAGCCCATCAAGCTTGTGTGATCCAAAGAGATATTGGTGATGACCGAGACGGGAGCGTCGATCACATTGGTCGCATCCCAACGGCCCCCCAGGCCGACCTCGACGACCATCGCATCGACATTGTCTGCCGCCCACAAATAGAACATCGCAGTCAGCACCTCGAAGTAGGTGAGCTGCTGGCCGAGATCGTCTTGCACGAACTCGAGATACTTATGCAAGTGGTCGAACACCTCACCGAAGTCTTCCTCGCCGACGGACTCGCCGTCGAGAGCTATGCGCTCTCTCACGGACTCCAGATGCGGCGAGGTGTAGGTCCCGACCTTGAGACCAGTCGCCGTAAGCAGCGAGGTCGCTATGCGCGCCGTCGAGGACTTGCCGTTAGTCCCCGTGATGTGTATCGCGGGGACCGCCCGCTCAGGATGATCGAGCGCTTCGACCATGGCCTCGATGCGGGCCGTCGACGGCCGCATCAATTTCATTGCGTCGACGCCCAAAGCGTCGAGAAAGGCCTCGGCCTCCTTGAATCCCATCAACGAGCCTCTGAGGGCGCGCGGGCAAATGTCACGTCAACGGCCGGTTCGTCGTGGCTCTCGTCTGCAACGAGCTCGACTCGCTCCACTGCGAGGGTCGAGGAGACATCGGCCATCAGCGGCTCGAGCTTGGTCAGCGACTCCTTCGGCGCGCGCACTTCTAAGCTCTGCACCGGATACCTGATCGAGAGCTTGGACTGAGACTTCGCCCGGCGAACCTGGGTCAGCACCGAGACGGCGAGGTCGAAGCCCCCGTCGTCCACCCCGTCCGGAAGCTCGTCTGTGACCGGCCACCGCGCAAGATGAATCGAGGAGTGCTCGGGCCGGTTGAAGTTGTGGATCTCCTCGGTGATGAACGGCAGGACCGGCGCGAACATCCTCAAGCAGGCGTCGAGCGCCGAGCGCAGCGTCTTTAGAGCCGATGGATCGCGCGCATAGGCACGCTTCTTCGAGAGCTCGAGGTAGTTGTCGCACAGATCCGACCAGAACCACGACTCGGTCGCAGCCAGCGCGCCGGCATGGTCCCAAGCTTCCCAGCGTCCGGTGACTTCGCCGATCAGCTCGCGTAGGCGCCCGATCAGCGCCCTGTCGAGTGGGTGAGATACATCGCCCGCCGGGCCCTCGTAGCCGGCGATCAGGCGGGCCGCGTTCTTGAGCTTGGTGACCAGACGCTTGCCCTCTTTGAACACATTGGCGTCGAAAGCAGTATCCACCCCCAAGCGCGCGGATGCCGACCAGTATCGAACCGCGTCCGAACCATACATATCAAGACTGTCTGTCGGCAAGACGACGTTGCCCTTGGATTTCGACATCTTCTTGCGGTCGGGATCGAGAATCCATCCGCTGATGGCCGCGTGTTTCCACGGGACCGTGCCGTCCTCCAGAAATGAGCGCGTGATCGTCACGAACGCCCAGGTGCGAATTATCTCGTGGCTTTGCGGGCGCAAGTCATTCGGATAAAGGGACTCGTGACGCGCCATGTCGTCCGGCCATCCCGAGGGAATGAGAGGCGTAAGAGCCGAGGTTGCCCACGTATCGAATACGTCGGGATCGCCGGAGAAGCCACCGGGAGCGCCGCGCTGGTCGTTCGAGTAGCCGGGAGGCGCTTGCGCCGAAGGGTCGACCGGCAAGTCCTCCTTGCGCGGAGCGATGATCCGACTGTAGTCGATGGTCCCGTCGTCGCTCACCTCGTACCACACTGGGATCGGCACGCCAAAGTAACGTTGGCGGCTAACGCACCAGTCCTGATTCAATCCTTGGACCCAGTCTTCGTAGCGCCTTCGAAACATGTCGGGATGCCATTGCACTTTGCGACCTTGCTCGATGAGCATGTCCTTCTTGTCCATGACGGGGATAAACCACTGGCGCGACACCACGAACTCGAGTGGACGGTCGCCTTTTTCGTAGTACTTGACCGGACGAACGATCTTCTGAGGCTCGCCTGCCACAGCGCCCGCTTCTTCGAGTTGCTCGACGATCTTGCGCCGAGCCTGACTGATCGACAGCCCGGTGAGCTGATCGTGGCTGGCACGAGCGGCAGGGGGATCGACGCTCACCCAGTGCTCCTGTCCCCACGGGGCTGCAAGGATTCGTCCGTTGCGCCCGATGATCTCGCGCGCGGGCACGCCAAGGTCCCGCCAGGCCTCGACATCGGCTCCATCTCCGAATGTGCAGATCATCAGAATCCCGGTGCCCTTCTCGGGATCGGCGCCTTCGTCGGCAATGATCGGCACCGGCGCGCCAAATAGCGGAGTGATCGCCGATTTGCCGATAAGAGCACGGTAACGAACGTCTTCGGGATGCGCGCTTACTGCGATGCACGCCGGAAGCAATTCAGGGCGCGTGGTCCCGACTGTAAAGTCGCCTCCGTCGTCGACGGCGAAGCGGATGTGATGGAACATCCCCTCTCGTTCGCGATCTTCGACCTCAGCTTGAGCGACCGCGGACTGAAACCCGATATCCCACATCGTGGGCGCGTTGCGATGCTCCACCAAGTCGCGTTCCAACAAGTGCAGGAAAGAAAGCTGGCTCACATAACGCGATCGCCGATCGATGGTCGCGTATGTCTCCCGCCAGTCGACGGACAACCCCAGACGCTGAAAAACCTCCTTGAATTTCTCCTCGTCCACCTTGACAACCTGGTCGCACAACTCGATGAAGTTTTGCCGGGAGACGTCCAGGGTGTCGCCGGTGCGCCCGAACTCGAGCTCGAGGCCCTGTTCATAGGGTAGGCCTGGATCGCACCGGACGTCGAAGACGTTCTGGACGCGTCGCTCGGTAGGAAGCCCATTGTCGTCCCAGCCCATCGGATAAAAGATGTTGTCGCCTCGCATGCGCCGGTAGCGCACCATGAGATCGGTCTGCGTGAACGAGAACACGTGTCCAACGTGGAGCGACCCGCTGGCCGTGAGGGGGGGCGTGTCGACCACGAACGTCTCATCTCTGCCACGGCCCGGGTCGTAGCGGTAGACGCCTTCTTTCTCCCAGAAGGCGCGCCAACGCTCTTCCATATCCCTAACGTCACCACCCGGGCCCGCGCTCATCTTCAGGAGCTTAAGACCCCGCGTCGGAGGCCCTGTTATTCGATGCCGATGACCACCCGCTGCATGACCTCGTCCCCATCGACGCGCGCCCCGGAAACCACGAATCGCGCGGCGTCGAGGAACGGCTTGACGTCCTTTTCATACGCTGGGTCGACGGGCGCGAAGCTCTCCACGAGAGCGACTACCGGAGGAATGCTCACGTAGCCCGACACCGCGAAGTCCCCGCCGAGGGCCTCGGCGGCCTTCTTGTACGAGGGATCGTCGGCCAGCGTGCTCGTCGAGTTGGCGAGCTC
>JACDBF010000143.1 GCA_013695055.1 Actinomycetota bacterium | reverse complement strand
GTCGAGCTTCGTCGGCCTTGCGGGCGGCGCGGTAGTGGGTGTAGGTGCCCTTGTACTCGATGAGCTCTCCCTCGTCGAGATGCAGAATGCGGGTGATCGCCGAATCGAGCAAGACGAGGTCGTGGCTGACGACCAGCAGCGCTCCCCGGTAAGCGGCTAGAAAGCGCATCATCCACGCCTTGGCGTCCAGGTCGAGGTGATTGGTGGGCTCGTCGAGAAGTAAGAGGTCGGTGCCCCCAAAGAGGATCCGGGCCAATTCCACTCGTCGGCGCTCGCCTCCCGAGAGCGCCGACAACGGCAGATCGAGGCGATCGTCGGGGACCCCCAGCCCGGCGGCGATTCGCCTAGCCTCGGCTTCCGCCGAGTAGCCGCCGGCGAACCGATAGCTCTCCTCGGCCCGGGAAAAGCGAGCCACATTGCCGGGCGAGGAGTGCTCCTCCATGGCCACGCGCAGCTTTTCGAGCCTTTTGGCTGCCTCGTCGAGGCCCCGCCCTGAGATGACGTGGGCGAGGGCGCCCGCCTCACCGCGGGCCGAATGAATGCGTGGATCCTGGGGCAGGTAGCCGATCGCTCCCTTGGGGGCAATGCGGCCGGCCTCGGGCGGCGCCTCGCCGGCCAGAACTCGGAGGAGCGAGGTCTTGCCCGCTCCATTGCGCCCGACCAGACCGACCTTGTCGCCGGCGTTCAGCGAGAAGGTCGCGTTCTCGACGACCGGACGGCCGGCGACTTCCACGGCGACGGCGCTCACTTGAAGCATGGCTGCATGCTACGGGGCGATCCCTGCGGTTTCTGCCTCGTCGCCGTCGCGGTTGAACTCGCCGCGATGTAGCCGTCCATCCGTACGGGCGCGATCATGCGCGGCGTGAACGAGGACCGCGCGGCTATCGCGCACCGGCTGCGTCGGTAGAGTCGCGACTGCCGCTCGATGGGATCACGTCTGTACGGGGATCTTCTCGAGTTGGCCGCGACCGACGTCGAGGACGGCGGGTTCGCCGCCCGAATACTCGATGGGCATGGGCGGGACGCTCCCGATTCCGCTCTGGCGCTCCGCTTCATGGGTGGCGTACACCGCATGGTCTTGGAGGGCCGGGCCCCCGAGCTGGCCCGCTTCTATCCATCGGCGGGAGGCAAACTCGGAGCCGGGGGAGATGAGCTGTGGGCGGCCTTCGCTACGACGCTTGGAAGGCATGCCGACGCGCTGCGCGACCTCATCGATCTTAGGGTGCAGACCAATGAGGTAGGTCGTTGCGCGGCCCTCATCGGTGGCTTTCTGCTGGTTGCTCAACAGACGCGCCGGCCTCTGCGGATACTGGAGATCGGGGCAGCCGCAGGCCTCAATCTCAGGTGGGATCGTTATCGGTACGAGGCGCGTGGCCGTACCTGGGGGGATTCTGAGTCGCTCGTACGGCTATGCAGCTTCGACGGGGACATTCCCGCGCTGCAGACGAGCGCCGAGGTCGTGGACCGGCGAGGATGCGACCTCTCTCCCGTGGACCCCACCTCCGAAGATGGACGCATCACCCTTCATTCGTATGTGTGGCCCGACCAGCTTGCGCGCATCCGCCATCTGCGACTGGCCCTCGAAGTGGCGCGGAGATTCCCGGTTCCCGTGGACGAGGAAGATGCGGTCGCATGGCTCGAGCAACATTCACGCACTCGCCGCGAGGGCATGGCGACCATCGTCTTTCACTCGATCGTCATGCAATACCTGACGCCGGAAGACAGGACGCGCGCCCGCACGCTCATCGAGCAGGCCGGCGCCCGAGCGAGCCCGGATGCCCCGTTTGCGTGGCTGCGCATGGAGCCGAGCGGCGACGAGGCCGAGGTCCGCCTCACCCTCTGGCCTCCGGGGACCGACCGCCTCGTTGCCCGCTCGGGCTTCCACGGCGACGCCGTTCGCTGGCTCGCGTGACGCCTCAACTCTTGCCGGTCGGCTAGGCGCGGTCTTGGAGGAGCTTGACCGCCCGGGTTGCGACCCGTCGCGGAGTGAAGCGAATCGCCTGCACGAAGGCTCTGTTGCGAAACCCTGGGATGACCACCGTCGATCCCCGCATCAGTCCGTCGTAACCCGTGCGCGCGACCTCTGCTGCATCGGCGATCTTCTTGTCTTTGACCAGCCTTGAATCCTCCATGGCCGCCCGCCTTTGGAACCCCGAGGCCGTCGGGCCCGGACATAGAGCGGTGACCGTGACCCCCGTACCGGACAGTTCCTCCGAGAGCGCTTCCGAGAACGAGAGGACGTAGGCCTTGGTCGCGTAGTAGACGGCCATCAGGGGGCCCGGCTGAAAAGCTGCGGTGGAGGCGACGTTCAGTATCTTTCCGCTTCTCCGGGCGAGGGCCTCGGAGAGGAAGCACTTCGTGAGGTGCGTGAGCGCGACCATGTTGAGCTGCATCATGTTGAGCTCAGTCTGGATGTCGGTCGTGGCAAAGGATCCGAACAAGGCAAAGCCGGCGTTGTTGACGAGCACCGCCGGCGCCCCGGAGGCCTTCATCACGCGTGCCCATAGCTCGTCGGCGGCGCCGGGGCCCGACAAGTCCGCCGGAATGATGGTCGAAGTAGTTCCGTTAAGGCGCTGGAGCTCGTCGGCTACGCCTGAGAGGCGCGACTCGCTCCGGGCGGTCAGCACGAGGTCGTATCCCTCGGAGGAGAACACCCGGGCGAGCTCATAACCGATTCCTCCCGAGGCCCCCGTGACCAGCGCTACTTGGCCGTCGTGGCTCATCGAACTCACTTTTCTTGTCGACTTCCATTCACTTCCCGGCGCTCCTGGACGATTATGGGCTAATGGCACGAGTGCTGGTGGTGGAGGACGAGCCCACGATCGTCACAGTTGTTCGCTATCACCTTGAGGCCGCCGGCTTCGAAGGAGTGTACGCGGGCGACGTGGCCGAGGCGTGGAGGCTGCTCGTCGTGGAAAGTCCCGATATCGCGGTGGTCGACATTCGCCTGCCCGGCGAAAATGGTTGGGCGCTGCTCGAGAAGATGCGAGCCGATGGGCGGTTCGTGAAGATCCCCGCCATCGTGCTAACAGGCGTCCAGGAGCCCAACATCGCGGATCGAGCCTCGACGCTGAAATGTGACTATCTGAGCAAGCCGTTCGCCGCCACCGCGCTGCTCAGCAAGATCCGTCACCTCATCGCCTTGGCTCACCCAAACGGCCTGCCGGCGGAGACCAGGCGAGGCGACATCGTGCGTGTAGAGCTGGTGGCGATCGGAGTGGTGCTCTTGCTCGACGGCTATCGCATCGAGGGAAAGGTTTATCTGCCCCCAGAGCTGGCGCGCTTCTCCGATGCCTGGGAATCGGTCATGCGAGATCAGCGCACCTTCGTGCCCATCACGGAGGCCCGGATCGCAAGTCTCGACGGTTCGCACTTGCTGGGCTCGCCGGCATTCATCGAGGTCAGGAAAGCGGGCGTTCAAGCGGTTTTTCCGATGGACCTCTCGCCCGAGTAAAGGGCGGAGAACCCATCCCAAGTGACTATCCGCCGCCTACAGGAACTCCATAACCCTGCCGATAATTGACCAGCGACTAGCACTAAAGGCCTAGTCCGCACCGAAGACAGGGAATCGAGATGCAAGTGTCGGCGCCGGGTGATCTCAAAGTCTCCCCAACACTCCTTGATGCTGCTCCTCAACGCGATTTCAAGAGTCTCTTGACGCAGCAGTTGCGCACGGTCTTGGAGCAACGGAGCGTCCGGTACGCCGTCGTCGGCATCATGCTCGTCATCTCCTCGGCTCTGGCGCTGGTGCCCACGCCTATCGGAGTCGACTACGGCTGGATGTTCATCGTTCCGGTCGCCATCTGTGCCATCGCGGCAGGCCTCGCCGAAGGCCTGGTGGTCGCCTTCATCGCATCGGTTCTGTGTGCGGTCTACGTCGGGTCGCTGAGCGGCTTCAGCTTTGGGATGGTGCTCGGAGTGATGAGCGCGCGTTTCGCGCTCTACGGGATGACCGCCGCATTCCTCGGGGCTTTTGCCGAAGCCCACTACGCGGTGCAGATGAGCCTCAGACGTCTGGCCGAAACCGATCCGCTAACCAAGGTCGCCAATGTTGCCAGCTTCTACGAGCAGATCTCGATCTTGGAGAAAGAGCGCGCTACGTTCGCCGTCATCCTCGTCGATGTCGATAACCTCAAGATGTTGAACGACACCTATGGGCACCAAGCGGGCACGGCCGCCATACAACTGGTGGCAAACGTGCTCAGGCGAGTTGTCCGAGGCAGCGATCAGGTGGCTCGCTACGGAGGCGACGAATTCGTCGTCTTGCTCCGGGAGGCCGACCATGCCGGCTGCCAGATCGTGCTCAATCGTGTGGCCCAGATGCTGGCGCGCGAGACGCTGTCGGGGGTCCCTGGGTATTCGGTCAAGGCGAGCGTCGGGGTTGCGCTGTCCGGCAGGGACGGCAGGACGGCCGACGAGCTGCTCGCCGCCGCGGATCACGCCATGTACTCGGTCAAGCGTACCCACAAGCGCGAAGTGGTACTTCA
Organism: Actinomycetota bacterium; assembly: GCA_013695055.1. Classification (GTDB taxonomy): domain Bacteria; phylum Actinomycetota; class CADDZG01; order CADDZG01; family WHSQ01; genus JACDBF01. The sequence continues at coordinate 755 of JACDBF010000143.1, read as the reverse complement.
CAAGTCCGAGGCCTAGCTGCTTGTAGCATCCCGCCAATGGTCACCGGCGAAGAAGCGTCCGAAGTCGAGGTGCCGCTTCATGAGACTCTCGACATCGTTACCGAGGAGGCCACGCCCGATCGAGTGGTGCTGACCATGGCCGTGGGTTCAAAGGTTCATCAACCCATGGGGCTGTTGCACGGAGGAGTGTCGGCCGTCCTCGCCGAGAGCGCGGCCTCTATGGGATCGCAGCTAAACGTCGATCCCGGCGCGCAGACGGCGGTCGGGGTGGATCTCAACATCACGCATCTGCGTTCCGTCAAGTCGGGCATCGTGCGCGCCACCGCCGTTCCGCTGCGCCGGGGCCGCACGCTTCATGTCTGGTCGGTGGATATCGCCGCCGACGACGGCCGTCTCGTGGCCGTCGCGCGCTGCACCGTGGCGGTCCGTCCGCTTCCCGATTGAGGACCGCCCGCGGCGGTTATCCTGCGGTGAATTATGCCCACAGCCTCCTATAGAGCCCTTGTAGTCGCAGCCCATCCCGACGACATCGAGTTCGGCTGCGCGGGAACGGTTGCCAAGTGGGTCAAAGAGGGGGCCGAGGTCAGTTATTGCATCACCTCGGACGGTTCCACCGGCACTCAGGACTGAGCCATCATGGGCGCGCAGCTCGCCGAGCTGAGGCACGAGGAGTCCGAGCGGGCGGCGGCCGTCGTGGGGGCAAAAGAGATCGTGTGGCTCGACTATCGGGACGGCTACCTCGAACACACGCTCGA
>JACDBF010000161.1 GCA_013695055.1 Actinomycetota bacterium | reverse complement strand
TCCCGAGTCGCGATTCCGCGTAAGCGCGAGGGCGATTGGGTACCGGCGCCGGACAAGGCGAGCGGGGGCGTTGAGAGAGGAGACCAAGTGACCGACATGATCCGGACGTCGGGGCTGGTCAAGCGCTACGGGAAGGTGACGGCGCTCGACGGGCTCGACCTCGTTGTTCCCAAGGGGACCGTGCTCGGGCTGCTCGGCCCGAATGGCGCCGGCAAGACCACGGCCGTGCGCATCCTTGCCACCTTGCTCATCCCCGACGCTGGATCCGCAGAGGTGGCGGGTATCGACGTAATCACCCGCCCGGACGAGGTGCGCGAGCGTATCGGACTCTCGGGTCAGTACGCGGCGGTCGACGAGCACCTCACCGGGTACGAGAACCTCGACATGGTCGGCCGCCTTTACCGGCTTGGCAAGAGCAAGTCGCGAGCGCGCGCTCGCGAGCTCTTGGAGCTTTTCGACCTCGCAGACGCGGGCGATCGACCGACGAAGACCTATTCAGGAGGAATGCGGCGGCGCCTGGACCTCGCAGCCGCTCTGGTGGCCTCCCCAGAGGTGCTTTTTCTCGACGAGCCCACCACCGGGCTCGACCCGCGGAGTCGCTTCGGGATGTGGGACACGATTCGCGAGCTCGCACAATCGGGGACCACCTTGCTGCTGACGACCCAGTACATGGAAGAGGCGGACCGGCTCGCAGACGACATCGTCGTCATAGATAGAGGCCAGAAGATTGCCCAGGGCACCGCGGATCAGTTGAAAGACCAGATCGGGGGAGAGCGCGTCGAGGTCATTGTCGGCAGCGCCTCTGATGTCGAGACGGCCGCGCCAATACTTGCCGAGCTGTGCCTCGGTGATGTGCGGATCGACCACGAGGGTCGCTCTTTGACCGCGGCGGTTACCGGTGGAGTGGACGCCCTTAGGCAAGTTCTGCAGAGGTTCGACGCGACGAGCGTCACGGTCCTGGATGTCGGTCTTAGGCGCCCTACCTTGGACGATGTCTTCTTGACCTTGACCGGTCACGGGGCCGAGGAAGATTCGGGTCCGGCGCAGGATGACGCCGAGCCAGACCTCCCGAGGCGCCGGGAGAAGGAGGCCGTCCGATGACCGAGATGGCTCATGTCTTTAGCGACGGAGCAACCGTCGCAAAACGCAACCTGATCAAAATCAGGCGCGTGCCGGAGCTTCTGATTTGGACGACTATTCAGCCGATCATGTTCGTGTTGCTGTTTGCGTACGTGTTTGGCAGCTCCATCCAAATCGCCGGAGGGTACCGGGAGTTCCTCATCGCCGGCATTTTCGCCCAGACGGTGATCTTCGGTGCCACCTTCACCGGGGCCGGTATGGCGGAAGACATCAAGAAGGGGATCATCGATCGCTTCCGCTCGCTGCCGATGGCGCGCTCTGCCGTCTTACTGGGCCGCACGGCGAGCGACATCGTTTACAACATGCTGTCGATCGTGGTGATGTCGATAACCGGGCTGCTGGTGGGCTGGCGAATCAGGACATCTTTCCTGGAGGCGGCCGGCGGCTTTCTGTTGCTACTGCTATTCGCTTATGCGATCTCGTGGATCATGGCATACGTAGGGCTGCTGGTGTCGAGTCCGGAAGTGGTAAACAATGCTTCGTTCATGGTCATCTTTCCGATGACATTCGTCGCCAACACCTTTGTTCCCGAGCAGAATCTGCCCGACATCTTGCGAACCATCGCCGAGTGGAACCCCGTCTCCTCTCTGGCGCAAGCAGCACGGGAGGCGTTCGGGAACATCCCACCGGGATTCCCGACTTCAGAAGCATGGTCTCTGAACAATCCGGTCGCCTACACGATCATCTGGGTCGTGATCATCCTCGCGATCTTCGTCCCCCTATCGGTACGGCAGTACAAGCTGACGGCGAGCCGTTAGCCTCAGGGGCGACCCGGCTAGTAGGTGAACATCCGATCGTGCTCTAGGGCGAGTCGCACGAGGACCGCAGGCATCGCCATCTCGGCGTTCTTGCCCGAGAGATCGGCTTCCGAGACACCACGCGCCTTGCTCGACAT
>JACDBF010000127.1 GCA_013695055.1 Actinomycetota bacterium | reverse complement strand
CGCCCGGCTCCCGATCCCTGTCGGGATCGCGCCGGCCACCGGGCTCGCGACCTTCTCGTTCTCGCTCTCGGTGCTCGGCGTTCCTTTCGGTGCGAGCGCCGCCTCCGTCGCGCGCACCGCCCTCACGCCCTCGGTTTCTGCCGCCGCCTCTGTCGCCCTTGTCTCTATCCGGGTCACGCTGTCTGCCCATGCTCATCCTCCTTCGCGCCGAGCCCGCTCTGCCGGCGCCGCTGGATACTCGTTCGGCGTCACGCTACTACCCAAGGGCTCAGGCGGTAACGCCACCGGCGATAGTTGCATCCACGGTCACGCGCGGATCGAGCACTCCATAGAGCAGGTCGACGATCAGATTGGCCACGACGATCGCTACCGAGAAGAGCAGCACGATGCCCGCCATCACGGGGAAGTCGTAGAAAGCGCGCGATCCGAGAAGCAGGGACCCCAGACCCGGAATTCGAAAGATGGTTTCGATGATGATGCTGCCGCCCAGGAGCAGTCCGAAATCGAGCCCGTACATCGTCAAGACTGGAGTGAGGCTGCCGCGCAACTCATGGCGTATCAGTTGCTTCTTGCGCAAGCCTTTAGCCCATGATGTCCTGATGTAGTCTTCGCCCTGCACTCCGACAACGCTCGAGCGAACCATGCGGGCATATACGGCTATGAGCGGGAAGGCGAGGCAGATCCACGGCAGCCACATCGCCTCAAACCATGCGATCGGGTTTTCCGTCAACGGTACATGGCGGTTGCCCGCATATATCCCCGTGAACCGCAGCAGAAGCGCGAGCCCCATGAGTGCAACGACGAAGACCGGAATCGACAATGCGGCTAGAGCTGCGGCCATCGCCGCGCGATCCCCCCACGAGCCCCGGCCGTGAGCGGAAATGACGCCGACCGCGATCCCGGCCGTGACCCACACGAACGAGGCCCCGACCGCGATGGATAAGGAGGCCGGCACCGCGGGAAGGATCACGTGCTTGACGGGCGCGCCGGCCGCATAGGAAAAGCCGAGATCCCCTCGGGCAAGACGGCCTATGTAGCGCGCGTACTGAACGGCGATTGGTTGATCGAGGCCGAGCTCACGTTCGATGGCCCTCATATCCGCGAGCCGCGCGTTTCTCCCGGCCAAGAGCACGGCAACCGAGCTGACACCCCCGGGCCCCTTCCGGCCCGCTCCTCCCGGGAGCACGAAGAAGATGAAGAAGATGAACGAGGCAACCAGGAACAGGGTCACGATCGCCCACCCCACCCGAAGAATCACATACCTTTTCACGGCGAGCCCCCAGCCGGCTCTCTTACTATCTTTGTAGTAGACACGACGACATTCTGTCTTCCGGCGCCCGGCCGGTCAACCTCGCCCGGCGCGGTCGGGAGATTGATTCGAGGCCCCTCCCTAGGTTCGCGGGAGTCTCACACGATTGCCTCGGTCGACACTCATCTGGCATACCAAAGCGGCATGCACAGCAGCGCCGGCGGCGGAGGTATCAAGTCCCTGCTTGCGGTGGCCGAGGACTCCCGAGGGGAGAGACCGGATTACCGGCAAGGAGATCTGATGGCGACACCAGGGATGCCCCCGCCGTCTCCTCAGGAGGACTGGACCTCGCGCGTGCCTACCGAGGGCCCGCTGGCTCGGCGAAGCGGAGCAGAGGCGGCCCCCGCCCCCCGGCCGGTGCCCTTGTATGCTCCACCAGCGCCCTCGCTGCTCAAGAGGTTCACGCCTCTCATCGTCGCCGTTGCGGTCTTGCTTGTCATTGGGATGGCGGCGAAGCTCACGATCTTCAAAGGCTCAGCGGCGCCCAGCCAAGGAGAGTTAACCGAGGCCTTCACGCCGATCCCTGGAGTCACCTACCAAGAGGTACCCGAGGAGCTGCTCGACCAAGCCCGTGAGCAATTGTCGCAAAGCTCCGAAGCCGCCGAGTCGATCGAGTCCCTCGACATGCGCGGTCTGACGGGCGCAGCCGGGCCGATGGGAGCAGTCGTCATCTTCGGAGTCGACCCGGAGCGCATGCAAG
>JACDBF010000120.1 GCA_013695055.1 Actinomycetota bacterium | reverse complement strand
GAGCCTACGAGGGTTCGACCACCTGATTTGGAGGTCGACTGGGATCACCTTCGTTCGCGAGCGGTCGAAGCCTCGCATAACGCGTACGCCCCCTACTCGCATTTTCCTGTGGGCGCGGCGGGGCTCGTCGACGACGGCCGCGTCGTGGTCGGCTGCAACGTCGAGAACGCGTCCTACGGCGTCGGCCTCTGCGCTGAGTGTGGCCTCGCTTCCAGCCTCGTCGCAAGCGGCGGAGGGCGACTGATAGCGGTCGCGTGCGTGGATGAGGCAGGCAAGCCGCTCATGCCTTGCGGTCGCTGCCGCCAGGTCCTGCTCGAGCTCGGCGGAAAGGAACTGCTGATCGACTCGGAAAACGGACCGCAGTCCCTGGATGAGCTCTTGCCAAATGCGTTCTCGCGCGACGACTTAGCTCGCTGATGCCCGATCATCACGCCGTCGACGTGATCCGCACCAAACGCGACGGCGACGCGCTCAGCGACGAGCAGATCCGCTGGTTCATCGACACCTATACGGCGGGCGACATGGCAGATGAGCAGGCGTCGGCTTTGCTGATGGCGATTTTCTGGCGCGGCATGACCGCCCGGGAGCTGACGATCTGGACCGCGACGATGCTGGCGTCCGGTCGGCGCCTCGACCTCTCGTCGCTGGGTCGTCCGACCGCCGACAAGCACTCAACCGGAGGGGTGGGCGACAAAGTGTCGCTTCCACTTGCCCCCATAGTGGCCGCTTGCGGCCTCTGCGACCCGATGCTCTCGGGTCGAGGTCTGGGTCACACCGGAGGCACCTTGGACAAGCTCGAGTCGATCCCCGGCTACCGGGTCGCGCTCGACGCTGCTGAGATGATCGACGTGCTCGCGAAGGTTGGCTGTGCCATCTGCGCGGCGGGACCCGACCTTGCCCCCGCCGACAAGAAGCTTTACGCGCTGCGCGACGTGACGGGCACGGTCGAATCCATACCGCTCATCGCGTCCTCCATCATGTCCAAAAAACTCGCAGAGGGAACCGAGGCTCTCGTGCTGGACGTAAAAGTCGGAAGCGGAGCTTTCATGCGCGATGTGGACAGCGCGCGCGAGCTGGCCGAGACGATGGTTCGCCTCGGCGAGGCACATGGCGTCAAGACGGCGGCCCTGCTCACGAACATGGATATGCCTCTCGGACGCACCGCCGGCAACGCGCTGGAGGTGAGTGAATCCCTCGACTGTCTGCGGGGCCACGGGCCCCACGACGTGATGGAGGTCACCTACGCGCTTGCCGAAGAGATGCTGAACCTCGCCGGAGTGGACGCCGATCCACGCGCCTCCGTCGAGTCGGGCGCTGCGCTCGTCAAGTTTCATGAGATGGTGCGCGCACAAGGGGGCGATCCCGATGCGCCTTTGCCCGAGGCATCCGAAAGGCGCACCTTCGAAGCGTCCCAAGACGGCTGGCTCAACGGGCTCGACGCGCGCGCAGTTGGAATCGCCGCGTGGAGACTGGGGGCCGGGCGAGCTCGCAAGGAAGACCCCGTAAGCGCGGGAGCGGGAGTCGTATGTCTCAAGAAGCCGGGCGAACAGGTCTCCCAGGGGGAGCCGTTGCTCGAGCTGCATGCGGACCACGAGCGTGTGTTTGATGCGGCCCTCGCGGCCCTGGACGATGCTGTGGACATCGGGCCCGACCGAGCCGAAGCTCCTCCTTTGATAATCGAGAGAATCACCGCATGAACGCGGCGATCGAAAAGGCGACGGGACGAATCGGCTGGCGCATCGCCATAGTTCTCGGTTCCGGTTTGAACGATGTTGCGCGTTCTCTCCTCCCGGCCGAGCCAATCTCGTTTAGCGATATCGAGGACATGCCGACCTCGGGTGTCGAGGGCCACGAAGGCGCCCTCTACGCGGGGGACTTGGCGGACGTGCCCGCGTTGATCTTTGCCGGCCGGGTGCACCTCTACGAAGGCCACCCCCCGGCAGCGGTCACCCACGCCGTTCGTTCGGCAGTCGAGGCGGGATGCGAGACCGTGATACTCACGAACGCGGCCGGGGCCATCAACGAAGGTCTCAAGGTCGGCGCGCCGTGCTTGATCTCGGATCACATCAACCTCACCGGATCGAATCCCTTGAGCGGGCCTCACGATGGCGCCGGCCCTCGCTTCCTCGATCTCACCGAGGTGTACGACTCAGGTCTTCGAACCGCCGCTCGCTCCGTCGATCCCGACCTCTCAGAAGGCGTTTATGCGGGCCTTTCCGGGCCCACCTATGAGACTCCCGCCGAGGTTCGCATGCTGCGGACTCTTGGCGCCGACCTGGTCGGGATGTCCACTGTGCACGAGGCGATCGTCGCCCGCTATCTGGGGGCCCGGGTGCTGGGCATCTCGGTGCCGACCAATCCAGCAGCGGGCATCTCGGCGGCGCCCCTCAGCCACGAAGAGGTGGCCCGGGCAGGGCGGGAGGCGGGGACCCGCCTCGAGGCGATCCTGAGAGGAGTCGTCGAGGGCCTGGGGTGACCGCATTGAGAGTAGAGGGCCGAGCTACCCCTACGGGCCGCCGGGACCGTCACTCAGGAGGAGGCTAGCTCCTCGAGGCCGTCTTCGAGAGCTCGAAGTCTCTCGTGGTCAGGCCCCCTTGGGGTGCCAGACGGTTTTCATCTCCATGAAGGCGGTGACTTCGTACGGGCTGCGCCCGGGGCCGGCCCGGATCACGCGCTTGACGTTGCCGGCGGCGGCTTCCTCGATCTCTCCTAGCTTATCTTCCCCGACCCCCGTCACGTCCAGCGCGTCGACGTCGAGATGCGCCGCAAGCACGGGGGCCAGCTCGTCGCGGTGGCCGGTGAGAACGTTGGCGACGCCCGGCGGGACGTCTGCTGTTGCAAAGCACTCGCTCAACGCGATGGCGGGCAGCGGATGGGACTCCGATGCGAGCACCACGACCGCGTTGCCCGCGCACAGTGCTGGGGCGAGACGCGCGACGACGCCTGCAAGCGAGCTCTCGCCTGGAGCGATGATGCCGGCCACGCCGATTGGCTCGGGAGCCGTCAGATTGAAATAAGGGCCGGCCACCGGGTTGAGGCTCCCCATCACCTGCGCGATCTTGTCGGTCCAACCCGCGTACCAGACCCACGAGTCGATGGCTTCATCGACTTGCCGTCCCGCCTCCTCGATACCTTCGGCGCGCGACACCTCGTCGACCAGCTCGGCGCTGCGAGCTTCCATCATCTCGGCCACGCGATAAAGGATCTGACCGCGGTTGTAAGCCGTGAGCCCGGCCCATTTCGAGCTCGCGGCGCGCGCTGCGGTCACGGCATCTCGCACGTCCTTGCGCGACGCGCGCACCGCGTTGGCGAGAAAACCGTCGGGCCCGGTGATCTCATAGGAGCGTCCCGACTCGGAGCGAGGGAAGCCACCGTTTAGATAAAGCTTGTAGGTCTTGTTCACCGCAAGGCGCTCGGCGGCCATCAGGTCAGCCTCACATACGGCTCCAGGCCATGGCGCCCGCCTTCGCGTCCGAATCCCGATTCTTTGAAGCCCCCGAACGGGCTTGCGGGATCGAAGCGATTGAATGTGTTGGCCCATACGACGCCCGCCTTCAGCCGGTCCGCCATCCACAGGATGCGAGAGCCCTTGTCGGTCCACACTCCCGCGGACAAGCCGTAAGGCGTGTTGTTGGCTTTCTCAACTGCCTCGTCTTCGGTGCGAAAGGTAAGCACGGAAAGTACCGGGCCGAAGATCTCCTCCTGCGCGATGCGGTGAGATTGTGACACTCCGGTGAAGACGGTGGGAGGGAACCAGAAGCCGTGCTCGGGAAGCTCGCAAGGGGCCTGATAGAGCTCGGCCCCCTCATCGACGCCGACTCCCACCAGTTCCTTGATCTTATCGAGCTGGGCGCGCGAGTTGATCGCGCCGATGTCGGTGTTCTTGTCGAGTGGATCGCCCAAGCGCAAAGTGGAAAGACGACGCTTGAGCTTGCTCACGACGCGCGTAGCGATCGACTCCTGCAGCAGCAGGCGCGAGCCCGCGCAGCACACGTGTCCCTGATTGAAGAAGATGCCGTTGACGATTCCTTCGACGGCCTGGTCCAAGGGCGCGTCGGCGAACACTATGTTTGCGGCCTTTCCCCCCAGCTCCAAAGAAAGGTGCTTGCCGCTTCCGGCGAGCGAGCGCTGTATCTGCTTACCGACTTCGGTCGAGCCCGTGAAGGCGACCTTGTCGACACCGGGGTGATTCACGAGCGCGGCCCCCGTCTCTCCGGCGCCGGTGACGATGTTCACGACTCCGGCCGGCAAACCGGCCTGGTGGCATATCTGTGCAAACAACAGCGCGGTCAGCGGAGTCGTCTCGGCGGGCTTTAGCACCACGGTGTTGCCCGTGGCGAGCGCCGGTGCGATCTTCCACGCGAGCATGAGCAATGGGAAGTTCCATGGAATCACCTGCGCGCATACTCCCAGAGGCTCCGCATTCCGGCCCGGGAAAGCAAACTCGAGCTTGTCCGCCCATCCCGCGTAGTAGAAGAAGTGCGCTCCGGCCAAGGGCACGTCGATATCGCGGCTCTCTTTGATGGGCTTGCCGCCGTTCATAGTCTCGAGCACGGCGAGCTCCCGCTGTCGCTCCTGCATGGCGCGCGCGATGCGGAACAGATACTTCGCTCTGTCCGCCGGCGCGATCGCGGCCCAGGTTCCCGCGGCTTTGCGCGCCGCGGCCACCGCGGCCTCGATGTCCTCGAGGCCTGCCTCTGGAATCGCGGCCAGCACCTCTTCAGTGGCGGGGTTGATCGTCTTGAAGTAATCCCCCGAAAGCGGTTCGACTTCCTCGCCACCTATGAACAACCCGTAGGTGTCCTTGACGGTAACGATGTCGGTCGCTTCGGGGGCCGGAGCGTAGTCCCACCTCGGCATTATCAGTCCTTCGTGTAACGATCGGGATCCGAGTAGACGCCGGATCGCTGCTTATCGATCTGCATCAGGATGTCATTCAACACCGACGATGCCCCGATGCGGAAACGATCGGGATCGAGCCACTCCTCTCCAAGAGTCTCGTTCACGATTACTAGGTAACGAAGCGCCTCTTTGGCCGTCTTGATGCCGCCCGCAACCTTGAGGCCCACCGCCCGGCTCGTGGCTTCGGCGAAGTCGCGGATCGCCTCGGCCATCACCACCGCTGTGGGATGGGTCGACGCAAGAGAGATCTTGCCGGTCGAAGTCTTTATGAAATCGGCTCCCGCCGCCATAGCTACCAAAGACGCGCACCGAATGCGATCGTAGCTCGCGAGCTCGCCGGTCTCGAGTATCACCTTGAGATGGGCGGAACCACACGCTTCGCGCGCGCGGCTCACCTCTTCATAGACCGCGTCTTGGTCGCCGGCGAGAAGGGCGCCCCGGCTGATGACGATGTCGATCTCGCCGGCTCCGTCCGAGACCGCGGCCTCTATCTCGGCCAGACGGTGATCGAGCGGGGCCTGTCCGGAGGGGAATCCACCCGCGACCGATGCCACGGCAACGCCCGAGTCGCCGAGCGCCGCGACCGCGGGCGCGACGAGGCGAGGGTAGATACAAAGGGCCGCCACGTGGGGGATGGACGGATCGGTGGGGGCCGGACGGATCGCCTTAGAAGCGAGCTGGGCGATCTTGCCGGGCGAGTCGGCCCCCTCCAAGGTCGTGAGGTCGCAGCAGCGAATCGCGAGGTCGAGCCCGAGCAGCTTCGCCTCTTTCTTGATGGAGCGGGTTCCAAGGGCTGCGGCGCGCTGTTCGACGCCCACGGCGTCGACCGAACCCCCGATCCGCTCCACGATTCCCGGACCCTCGGACACCGCCCGCGTCATGAGTTAGTGCCCGTGGGCGTGCGCGTGCCCCGCTTCCGCGCCCATGGAAAGAAGGGGAAGCGAGATTCGCTTCGCCGGCTTGGGCTTGGCCGGGAGGAGGTTGACCAGCTCCTTGGCGGTTCTCTCGAGGGCTTGGGCGGCGTCGGAATCGGGATCTTGAAGCACGATGGGCGCCCCGACATCGGCCAGCTCACGCATCCGCGGGTTCAGCGGAATCTCGCCGATGAGCGGGACCTGCAGGCGCTGCGCCAGCTGCGCACCTCCGCCCTCGCCGAAGATGTGGTAGCGCTTGCCGTCGTCGCCGGTGAAATAGGACATGTTTTCGACCACCCCGGCCACGACGAGCCCCGTCTTCTCGGCCATGAACCCCGCCCGCTGCGCGACCTTCTCGGCCACCGCTTGAGGAGTCGTGACTATCACCATCGCCGCTCCGGGCAGGAACTGCGCTATCGAGATCGACACGTCGCCGGTGCCCGGGGGGAGGTCGACCAGCAAGTAGTCGGGCTCATCCCAGTGAACATCCGAAAGGAATTGCTGAAGCGCCTTGTGGAGCATCGGGCCGCGCCAGACGACCGGGTTGTCCTCCGAGGTGAAAAGACCGATGGAGACCACCTTCACGCCGAACATCTCCGGAGGCATGATCATGTCGCCCACGACGGTGGGCCGCTCGTGGATGCCCAGCATGCGCGGCACCGAGAAACCCCACACATCGGCGTCGAGCAGGCCCACGGAGTAACCGAGCTTGGCCAGCGAGACGGCCAGATTGACCGACGTGGACGACTTGCCCACGCCACCCTTGCCCGAGCCCACAGCTATGACTTGGGTGGATGAGTCAGAGCGAGCAAAGGGCCCGGGCGTGTCCTTGCGAAGCCCACCCACCAAGGCCTGACGCTCCTGCTCGGTCATCGAGGTGAGCTCGACCTCGACGTGGCCGATGTCGGGGTAGCCCTGGGTTAGCTTCGCCGGGATGACCGTGTGGAAATAGTCCTTCAGCGGACAACCCGGGATCGTCAGAGCGATCAGAACGGTGACGCGCGTCCCTTCAATAGCGATCTTGCGAACCATGTTCAGCTCGTTTAGCCCGCGATGGAGCTCTGGGTCCTGGATCTCTCCCAGCAGCGCGGATACTTGATCTCTCGTGGGCATGGCCATGGATTGGTCAACTCCTTGGAAAGGTGTGTCTTCCCAGGTTAAGCGATGTTCAGGGCCATTCTTCTCCTACATCCGGCCCCCGCTTCGTATGCTGGCGACGTGCTCCCTCTCGTGATCATCGGAGTCGGCGCGGCTCTCGTCGCTCGGGCGCGCGGAGGGTCGTTCGAGGCGCTTGCGGCGACCGAATTCCGCGTGGTGGGCCTTCTCGCCGGGGGCCTGGCTCTCCAGGTCGTCTTCACCTCATGGCATCCGGAGTGGATCTCGGACCGCATGACTCTGGCGATCATCGTGTGGTCGAACGCCGCCGTCATCCTGTTCATCGTCCTGAACCGCCGCTTTCCAGGCACGATGCTCATGGCGGCGGGCCTAGCTCTCAACATCTTGGTGATCGCGGCCAACGGGGCCATGCCCGTCTCGGAACGGGCCGTCGAGGTCGCGAAGGCGCCGAGGGCCCCTAACGAGGCGAGCATCGAGCACGAGATCCTCGGCCCCCATACCGTGCTCGGCTGGCTCGGAGACGTCGTGCCAATACCCCGAGGTCGCGAGGTGCTCAGTATCGGCGATCTCTTGCTCATCGCGGGGATCGGCCGGCTTGTCTACGTCCAAACCCGAGCGCGCACGCCGAGCGGGTGGTGAGTGGCGGTATGCGCCACCTGACACCCACTCGGCGGGCTGGCGGGCCGGCGGGCTGGCGGGCTTAGCGAAGTTTTCGGTTGATCGCGTGCAATAAGGCCCGGACGGCCGCGCTCGCAGCGTCGTCGTGGACGAGGGCCGAGCCGATGAGGGGCGAGATCGAGCCGCGCTGATGCAGCGCAGCCCGCACGGCGACCGAGTCGGACGTGCCCAGGCGGTGGATAACAACGTGCTCCACATCGAGGCGCGCCCCTAGGGCGCCGAGCACGGGAGCGAGCGCTCCGATGAGCGCCTCGGCTGCGCCCCTGGCGCGCGCTTCGCGCGTGGAGCCGACCGCCCCGCTCCCCTCGCTGGTCGAGCCGTCGGACCACCTCAGAGTCACCTTGACCCAACCCTGGTCGCCCTTGTTGGCCTGGACGATCCTCTCCAACACCGGCCGGCGAGGCAGCCTCGTCCGGTTCTGCGGTCCCGGCTCCGCCCCCACGTCGGGGCGAGCTTGCGGCTCGGAGGGCTGAGGCGCGTCCTGCAGCTGGACGATCGAGACGATGCGGTGGTCAATGGGCATGGAGAAGCCGGCCGCCGACAGAGACTGGATGTCGCGCACGAGCTGTTTGGGTGGGCGGCCTGCTGAAGCCACGATGTGGATCTCAGACGGCACGTCGTTGCCCACCACCCGGGCGCTATGAACGCCGGGAATGCGGTGGAGCTCGTCCTGAAGGCGGGCAAGCCGTTCCTGCTGCGGCACTAGCGGCCCCCAAACTCTATCTGGCAGTTACTTCCTACAGAAGCACAAAACGGACCTGAAAACCAGGCTGAGGCCTCGGGCGGAAAGCGTCAACCCGTAAAACCGGCACGGGCACCCGTGCTGTGCCGCTCCTCAGATCAGGATCGGTTCGCGCGTCGTCAGGTCGATGAACTCGTCGACGACGCCGGGGTCGTAGGCGCTCCCTGAGGATTCCCTGATGAACCCGAGAGCGTCATCCCGAGGCATGGCAGGCCGGTAAGGTCGGTTCGAGGTCATCGCGTCGAACGCGTCGGCAACCGCAAACACGCGTGCTGAGAGAGGAATCTCCTCGCTGCGAAGTCGATGCGGATAGCCGGTTCCGTCCCAGCGCTCATGATGATTGAGAATGACGTCGGCCGTGGCTTTCGAAAAGCCCACCGGCTCGATGATCTTCATGCCCATCTCGGGGTGCCGGCGCATGACCTCACGCTCTTGCAGATCGAGGGGGCCCGGCTTATTGAGGATCTCGTCGGGAACGCCGATCTTGCCGACGTCGTGCAACATGTAGCCGTAGGCAACCTCCTCGTTGCGCGCGAGGTCCTGGTCGACTCGCTCCATGCATTTCATGGCCACGATCGTGCCGCGATGAAGGTGCTGGCCCGTGTC
>JACDBF010000138.1 GCA_013695055.1 Actinomycetota bacterium | reverse complement strand
GAGGTCGCGTTCATGTTCGAGTACTACGCGGGTTGGACGACCAAGATCATGGGCGAGATCCCACCCGTCGGGCCGGAGGCGATGAGCTTGGTGATCAAGGAGCCGCTCGGCGTGGCCGCGTGCATCGTGCCGTGGAACTATCCGTTGATGATGGCTTCGCAAAAGGTCGCACCCGCGCTTGCGGCCGGCTGCACCGTGATCCTCAAACCCGCCGAGCAGACACCCCTAACGGCTCTCGAGCTGGCCCGGATCCTCGAGGAGGCGGGAGTTCCCGCCGGCGCCTTCAACGTCGTGACGGGGTTCGGTGCGGCGGGCGCGGCTCTCGTCAGGCATAAGGGCGTCGACAAGATCGGCTTCACGGGTTCACTCGAGGTCGGAAAGATCGTGATGCGCGAGGGGGCAGACACTTTGAAGCGCGTGACGCTCGAGCTCGGGGGAAAGTCCCCCAACATCGTCTTCGCCGATGCATCATTCGAGGAGGCCGTCGAAGGCACCTGCAACGGCATCTTCTGGAACCAGGGCGAGATTTGTTCCGCGGGAAGCCGCGTGTTCGTCGAGCGATCGATCTATGACGACGCACTGAACGCTATGGTCGAGCACGGGAAGAAGGTCAGGCTCGGCGCCGGCATAGAGCCCACGACGACGATGGGCCCGCTGGTCAGCAAGGATCAGCAAGACCGAGTGCTCGGCTATATCGACGTCGGCAGGGGGGAAGCCAAAGTCGCGCTCGCCGGCGACCCGGTACCGGACGGCGAGCTGGCCGAAGGCTACTTCGTGCCGCCGACGATCTTCTACGACGTTAGCAACGACATGATAATCGCGCGTGAGGAGATATTCGGCCCGGTCATGTCCGTGCTGCCGTTCGACTCGGTCGACGAGGTAATCGGACTCGCGAACGACAGCGATTATGGTCTCGCGGCCGCCGTGTGGACACGCGACATCAAGAAAGCCCTGACGACGGCAAAGAACCTGCGGGCCGGCGTCGTCTGGGTAAACGACTCTCAACCCGCTCCCACAGAAGCCCCCTGGGGCGGCTACAAGCAGTCGGGTGTGGGCCGCGAGCTTGGGCCCTACGGGCTCGAGGACTACCTCGAGGTCAAGCACATCTATGTGAACCTCGCCGAGTAGATGCACGAGAAGAACATCGAGATCCGATGGCGGGATGTCGACGCTTACGGTCACGTGAACAACGCCGTGTATCTGACCTATCTCGAAGAAGCGCGCGACGAATGGCTGCAAACGATGCTTGGCTCGGACGACCAGACCTGGGAGTTCGTGCTCGGCAGGGTCGCAATCGATTATCGCAGCGAGCTTACGCTCAAGGACGACGCGATCAAGGTGTGTTGCCGTCTAGCTTCGATGGGCACCTCCAGCTTTCGCACGCGCGAGGAGATCTTCGCCGGCGACCGGCTCGCGGCCGAGGCGGAAGCCGTCGTCGTAGCGAGCGATCGAAAGAAGGGGTGCTCACGGCCCCTGACCGACTCGGAGCGGGCCGCGCTCGAACGAGATAGACCGAGGCGAACCGGCGCCTAGGAGGCTGAAAGGGCCCTGCGGGCCAAGGCAACGGCCAGGGCCACCGCCCCCAGGCCGGCTGCCGCTCCAATCGCCAGCAGCAGGGGGTGACCGCCGCTCACGATGCTCGATGCGAGCAGCGCACCGAAAGCCCCGACGGCCCCGATGACGATGGCCGGCACGGTGTCATTGCCCATTTTCATGAGCACGGATCGTTGCACCGGAGCCTGATGGACAAGCGCACGTACAGCATCGATGAGCTCGAAGAGCACGAGATAGCCGACCGCGACTGCGGGAGAAAGTAGGTCCACGTTCCCGGACGCGAGTACGAGAGCGCTCGCGTACTCGAGGATAAGGATCGCAACGCACGGCCCGGCCAAGAGCCACGAGGCCGTGCTCAGCGCCAGCCCTAGAAGCGTGAGTGCGACTCCGGCTATGACTATCAACGGGGTGATCGGGGGCGCGAGGGTCAGGGGATAAAGACCCAGAACGATCCCCAAGAGAGCGGCGGCCGCGCTCAGGAGCCATCTCATGTCCTGACCGGACCCTCGAATCTCTTGGCGCGTCGGGGAGCTCGAGCGAGGGCGGCGTCGATGCCGGCGCGACCAGACCACGGGATGACTGGAATGCCGGCGGACCGAAAGCGCGTGCGCGTCGCGGATCTCTGCAGCTTCCAAACGCGATGGGCAATCCGGTCTTCCGGCTTCGGCCCCGCCGCGATCGAATTGTCGTCGAGCACGTCGATGACGATCAATGAGAAGCCCGCGGCGCCGATGCCTTGGAGGGCGCGCAGCGCGCGCTTGTCAATCAGGGGAGAAAAGGCGACCACGAGGGCTTCTGGAGGAAGCGTCTTGCGCGGGAGACCTTCGATATGCTTCCACGCGTAGCTGAAGGTTGCATTCACGTCCAGCAGGAAATCTGCGATTCGATAAGCGTGTGTGCGGCCCATGGAGGCCGTGAGCCAGCGCAGGGTTCCCCCGAAGCTCACGAGGCCGATCCTGTCGTTGTGCCGCAGTTGGCGCTCCACGATGGCGGCCGCTCCCGCGACGGTGAGATCGAGCGTGGACTTGTTCCCCAGATCGACATCGGAG
>JACDBF010000114.1 GCA_013695055.1 Actinomycetota bacterium | reverse complement strand
GTCGGCGGTGGCGATGTAGGTCGTCCAGGAGGGGGGCATACCCTAATTCGATGCTGCGCGCAGCCTGGTCTTCGACGCTTTGACCAAGCCCGAGCTGCTCAAGCGGTGGTTCGGACCACGGGTCTGGTCGCTGACCGTCTGCGAGGTCGATCTGAAGGTGGGCGGCGCATGGCGCTTCGTGATGCGTCGCTCCGACGGGACCGAGATGGCGATGCGGGGCGTCTATAGCGAGATCGAGTCGCCCGATCGGCTCGTCCACACCGAGACGTTCGACGATCCGTGGTTCGAGGGCAAGTCGGAAGTGACGACGGTTCTGGTCGAAGATGGCGGGATGACGACGCTGGCGGCGACGGTCCTGTATGACTCGCAAGAGACCCGCGACGGGGTGATCAACTCAAACTTGGAGAGCGGCGGGGCCGAGAGCTGCGACAAGCTCGCCGAGCTGTTGGCATCAATCGCATGACTCTCGTCAGGCGGCACGAGTAGGACGCTGGCCTCGGTGGTCAGTGCGCCGGCGCGTTGCAAGTCGGGCCGCTGCCGGCTACTTCAGAAAACTGAAGAGCTCGTAGTGCACTCGCTCGTCGGGGACCCCGCGCTCGTGGAACTGATTCCTGAGATTGTCGATCATTGCCGGCGGCCCGCAGATGAAGATGTCCTTTCCGGAAAGACCGCTGTGCTTATCAAGATACTCGGCGGTTATAAACCCTGCCTCGTCCTCCGGCACCACCATCACTCTGAGCGATTCTCCTGTTTGAGCTGCTGCTGAAAGCTCCTCTGCGAAGTACGCTTGCTCCACGCTCTTTGTCCCGAGATATAGGTCAACCTCGTGTTCCGACCCTTTCAAGCTTCGGGCCATGCTGACAAAGGGCGTCACGCCGATGCCGCCGGCTATCCAAACCTGCCGGCGATTGTCGACGTCCACATGAGAGAAGCGTCCATAGGGCCCCTCCACGCGCGCCGACGCGCCCTTCTCGAGAACGCGCATGGCCGTGGTGTAGTCCCCCACTGCTTTCACGGCCACACTGAGGTTCGGATCGTCGGGAGCCGATGTGATGGAGAAGGGATGGAACTGGTTGTGCACTGCGCCGGAACGGATGCTGACGACAGCAGATCTGCCCTCCGACGCCATATCGACCGGATGGAAGATCCTCTCGATGGCCGGCGAGTCAAACGTCAAGAATACGAACTGACCCGGCTTGAACCTCAGCGGATCCGATTTGGGCGTCATGGTCACCTCGATAACCGACGAATCCAATGCCTCCGCTCTTGCAACCCAGTAATCGTGACGCCGAACGAGCACGCTCCCAAAGAGCGACCGGTAGCCGAAGGCAGCAAGCGCGACACAAGTGAGTATCGCGAGATAACCGGTCAGCAGTGAAGAGTACGCTTTCGTGCCGGGCGTCAAGAAGACGTGAAAGCTTGCCGCGACGAAGATGATCCCGAATGACCTTTGAACGTAGACGAACAACTCGTGATTCATGTTCGCGAACAAAGTGAGACCGATCGCAATCGTCATCCCCGCGAAAGCAAGCTCGCCCAGGCCCACGGTCCAACCGGTCCCCGGCAGAAACAATGCTAGGGCATCGCTCATCGATATGGTCGCTCGGCTCGCCGCGATCAAACAGATGTGCGCCAGCAACGACACATAGGCGATTCTCCCGTTGACCTGATGCACTCCGTACATCCTGCTCAGGCCCCCGAAGAGCTCGTTGACGAATCCGATGCGGGCCCCTAGCAGTAGGTTCAAAGCGAACGAGGTAACCCCCACCAGGGAGCACACGACCGCGAGGCTGGCGAATGTCGTGGTCGAATCCCTGAATCGGTCTGCCAGAGGAAGAGCGTTCGCCCATAAGAGAACGGGCAGGCCGCATAGCGCCACGAGCGCCGCGGGGCCTCTGACCCGAAGGAGGCTGAGGAGGTAGGGAGACGTTCGGCTCATCGCACCGGAGCTGCTACCAAGCGTAGGCCTCGGGGGCCTCGCCTCCCGGGCCGGGGAAAACTTCATCGAGACTCCTCAGTATCTCTGCGGAAAGACTTATGTCGAGGGCGCGCAGCGAGCCGTCGAGCTGATCCATCGTACGTGGACCGATGATCGGCGCCGTGACGATAGGGTTGGCAAGCAGCCAGGCAAGGGCCACGTCCGCCGGACGCTCGCCAATGTCCGCGCAGAGCTTCTCCCAGGCTTCGAGCTTGGGCCGTTCCTCCTGAACGCGCCTCTGAAACCCCGGATCGCTCCTCCGCCCTTCGGTCGCCTTGGCCAGCGCCCCTCCCAGCAGTCCGCCCGCAAGAGGACTCCACGGAATGACTCCGAGCCCGTATCGTTCACACGCGGGCAGTACCTCCAACTCCACCGTGCGAGCGGTGAGGTTGTAAAGACTCTGTTCGGCTACCAGGCCCATGAAGTGGCGGCTGCGTGCGGCTTCGTTAGCCTCGACGATGTGGATTCCAGCAAAGTTGCTGCTGCCGATGTAGAGGACCTTGCCGGCGTCGACGAGCTGCTGCATGGCCTGCCAGATCTCCTCCCAAGGAGCTCGGCGATCGATGTGATGCATCTGATAGAGATCGATATGGTCGGTTTGGAGGCGACGCAAACTAGCGTCGCATGCTCTCCGAATGTTGAGAGCCGACAGGCCCGAGTAGTTCGGCCAATCGCCCATTCCCCCGTAGACCTTGGTGGCCAAGACCACTCGCTCGCGACGGTTTCCTCCCTGCGCGAACCACCGGCCAATTATCTGCTCGGTGACTCCCTCTCCCGGCGCGGCGTCCTTCCTTCTGCCGTAGACATTGGCCGTGTCGAAGAAGTTGATGCCCTTGTCGAGGGCGTGATCCATGATGCGGAACGCATCCTCCTCACTGGTCCCCTGCCCTTCCCAGCCAAAGTTCATAGTGCCGAGGCAAAGCGGGCTGACTTCCAAAGCGAGACGGCCCAACCGTTGGTACTGCATGCAATCCTCCTGAGTCCTAGTCAATCGTAGTGGCGATGCTGGACGAGAGCGCCGACACCGTAGCGGAACGCTAACGCAGCTCGTTTCGAACGGCGTCGACGAGGGCCGAGAGCTGGTGGGAGCGAGTGACGCGGTAGCTCTCGGCCGGCTCACCGAGTCGCCGCAGCCGGTTGGGGAGCTTGTCCAGTGACGAGAGACAGCGAGCGCGCACCTCTTGGATGGGGTCGGGCGCGGTTGTTCGTCGACCCTGATCGACCACCTTGCTCAAAAGGGGGCGGCCACCGGGAGAGGGTTCGTCGTGCAAGGCGATGACATCTCGTTCGAATATTCCATCCTTCTCGAAGCGATATATCTGCTTACATCCCGGCAAGGTCGCCTTCCCGGCCGAAAGCTTGATCTTCGGCCCCCTATCATCGGCCACCAGCTTGTAGACGCCTCCGAGCGTGGGGGCGTCCGCGCTCGTGCCGAGCTGCGTTCCCACGCCGAACGAATCGACGGGAACGCCGTCGT
>JACDBF010000106.1 GCA_013695055.1 Actinomycetota bacterium | reverse complement strand
CACTTCATCATCGACCTGCTCGTTTCCGCCGCTCTGTTGCCGCGGGTGGCCATACGTCTTGCGGCCATCCCGCTGTTGGCCGGAATCTCATACGAGGCCATCAAGCTTGCCTCGAAGAACGAGGAGTCGTTCGTGTTCAAGATCCTCATGCTTCCCGGACTGGCCCTCCAGCGAATCACCACTAAGCCCCCTTCCCTCGATCAAATAGAAGTGGCCATCGCCGCCATGAAGGCCGTGGCGGCGGATCTCGGGGATCCTCGCTTCCCTCGGGTCGAACCCGACCCACCCATCTCTTAGATCAGATCTTCGTGAAGCTTCCCACAGACCGCCTGAACGAGATGGAGGCTCGGTTCAAGGAGATTGAGCGTCGTCTAGCCGATCCCGCGGCTGCGCCCCGGCCCGATGAGTTGCGTGAGCTGGGCAAGGAGCATTCGAGCTTGAAGACTTCCGTGGAGGCGTGGCGCTCCTACAAGCGCGCATCCGAAGACCTCGAGGCAGCCAAGATGATGCTGTCGGGAACAAGTGGCGAAGAGCGTTCCTATGTCGAGGACGAGATAGCCGGCTTGGAGAAGCTGCTCGCCGAGCTCGAGGCCCAGCTCCTCAGCGACCTGGCTCCCAAAGACCCAAATGATGAGCGTGACGTGATCGTCGATGTCAGAGCCGGCGCAGGAGGAGACGAGGCAGGGCTCTTTGCTGCGGAGCTTCATCGAATGTACGGACGATACGCGGAGCGCGTCGCCTGGAAGACCGAGCAGCTGTCGTCGAGTCCAAGCGGCATCGGTGGCTTCAAGGAAGTCTCCTTCGCCCTGAAGGGCAAGAATGCGTACGGACGTATGAAGTACGAAGCCGGTGTTCACCGAGTGCAACGCGTGCCGGCCACCGAGTCCAGCGGCCGCATTCACACTTCTGCCGTAGCCGTCAACGTCCTCCCCGAGGCGGAGGAGGTCGATGTCGAGATAGATCCCAACGATCTGAAGATCGACGTTTATCGCTCGAGCGGGCCTGGTGGGCAGTCGGTCAATACAACCGACTCGGCCGTCCGCATTCGACATCTTCCAACCGGCATAGAGGTGGCTTGTCAGGACGAGAAGTCGCAATTGCAGAATCGGGTAAAAGCTCTTCGCATCCTGCGGGCTCGCCTACTGCAAGCCAAGCAGGAAGAGCAGCAGCAGGCTCTTGCAGACGAGCGGCGATCGCAGGTGCGCTCAGCCGACCGTTCCGAACGCGTCCGCACCTACAACTTCCATGAGAATCGCGTCACCGACCATCGCATCGGCTACACCGTGCACAGGCTCAGCGAGATCCTCGAAGGGGACATGGATGACCTCCTTGATGCCCTCACATCTCAATTGAACCGGCCGGATGACGGGGCAGGCGACTGAGCACGGCGGCAGAATTGCAGGATCGAGTGGCGTGCGTCCTACGGGATGCGGGTCTGGGGTCGTTCAAGCGTGAGGCAGCGTGGCTCGTCGAGGCCGCAACCGGCATAAAGCCCGCAGAGCTCTTTCTAGAAGCCGAAGGTGTCGAGGATGCATCCGCCCGCCGAGCTCTTGAGCTCGCTCACAGGCGATCGAGCGGAGAGCCTTTGCAGTACGTCACCGGCGTGGCCGCATTCAGATACTTAGAGCTCGCAGTCGGGCCGGGAGTGTTCATCCCGCGACCCGAGACCGAGTTGGTCGCCGAGCGCGCCATGTCGCACCTTCGGCAAGGCGGAACCGTCGTCGACGTAGGAACGGGGTCCGGCGCCATTGCGCTATCGCTGGCCCATGAACGCCCGGCCGCGCGGGTGATCGCCACCGAGTCCTCCACCGCGGCGCTGGCTTGGGCGACGTCCAACCGGGCCCGGCTTGATTTGGACGTCGAATTGATCGAGTGCGACCTTCTCTCCGGTCTCACCTTCGAGCTTGAAGATCAAGTGGATGTGATCGTAGCCAATCCTCCCTACGTCCGGCCGGATGAGAGGCCGTCCCTGGAGCGCGATGTGGTGGACTACGAACCCGCAGAAGCGTTGTTCGCCGGCGAGAATGGACTGAGAACCATTCGCAGGCTGGGACAACAAGCGCGCCGGTGGCTGCGGCCCGGCGGATGGATGGTCGTCGAGATAGGGGCCGAGCAGTCCGAGGCGGTTAGAGACCTGCTCGGTGGGCAAGGCTACGAGGAGATCGGCGTACACGAGGACTTGGCGGGGCGGCCGCGAATCGCCGAGGCCAGACGTATACGTTCGTGATCTTGGCGACGGATGCCGCCGCCCTTCTCTCTGCCGGCCAGATCGTGGTGGTGCCGACCGACACCACTTATGGGATCGCCGCGGACCCGACCCGGCGCTCGACGATAGCCGCCGTATTCGATGTCAAAGGACGCCCCTTAGGCAAACCGTTGCCCCTGCTGGCCGACTCCCCTGAATCGCTCGACGGGATCGCGGTATGGGACTCTCCCACGAGAAAGGTGTTCGAGGCCTTCTGGCCCGGTCCACTGACGCTTGTCCTAGAACGCGCCGACGGTTACACGCACGATCTCGGTGGGGCATCGGACTCGATCGCGGTGCGCGTTCCCGCGCATGCCATCACCCTGGAGATCTTGAGGCTCACGGGTCCTCTGGCCGTTACCAGCGCCAACCGAAGCGGCGACAGGCCGGCGCTCTCTGTCTCTGAAGCGCGCGGCGCTCTCGAACCCTCGATCCAGCATTTCGTGGACGGCGGGGTGTGCGACGGTGTGCCGTCGACGGTGGTCTCGCTCAGGGGGCATCCCAAACTGTTGCGGGCCGGCCCCGTACCATTCGAAGAGGTGCTTCAGACGCTGTCGCTGTAGAGGCCGGTGTATTTATCGCGCAGGTAGCCGAGCAAGGGCTCTGCGGTAATCGGACCCCCCACCACTTTCTGTGCCAGGTCTTTGGCTTCGTATCTGTAACCATGGACGTGCACATTGGCGCGAAGCCACTCGAGTAGACGCTCGGTCTTGCCCCGGCCGAGCTCCTCGTCCAAGTTGCCGAGCTCTTTGACCGCGGCGTCGAAGAAGGCTGCTGAATAGATGGTCCCGAGCGTGTAGGTGGGAAAGTATCCGAACGCTCCAATGGACCAGTGCATATCCTGGAGAACTCCGTCGCCGTCGCCGTTGGGGCGAAGTCCCAGTTGATCGTCCATAGCATCGCTCCATGCGCCGGGAAGATCCGCTACGGCAAGTTCATCTCTGAACAATCTCGTCTCCAGCTCAAAGCGGAGTCCCACGTGAAGGTTGTAGGTGAGCTCGTCTGCGGTCACCCGAATGAGCGTCCGTTCAACATGGTTGACGCTCCGGTAGAAGTCTTCGGGCGTGATCATTCCCAATTGCTCGGGAAACATCTCTTTAAGTTGGGGGAGGAGGAAGCCGGTGAACGCCCGACTTCGTCCGACCTGGTTCTCCCACAGGCGCGACTGGGACTCGTGCATTCCTAGCGAGGCATGCCGGCCTATGGGCAGATCCAGAATGTCAACAGGGATGCCTTGCTCGTAAAGAGCATGACCGGTCTCGTGCACGGCCGCGTAGACCGACATCAACAAATCGTCGGCGTCTGGTCGCGTCGTCTGGCGTACGTCTCCGGCCCCGATTTGAATAGTGAAAGGGTGCGGCGAGATGTCGACTCGTCCTTCTTCAAAGTTGAAATTGAGCTCTTTCACGAGCCACTTGCAAAACTCCATTTGCTTGTCCCGCTCAAAGGTCTCGTGAAGGAATGCCGGGCGGTCGCCCACCTTCGAGAGAACCTTTTCGACGAGCGGTTTGAGCCCGCTCATCAACTCTTCGAACATCGATGCGACTTCCTTGGTCGTCATGCCCGGTTCGTATTGGTCGAGCAAGGCGTCGTAGCGCTCGTCCTTCCACCCGAGCGCGTCCGCCTCTTCCTTTTTCAACGCTAGGAGCTTTTCGAGATGTGGTTCCAAGATGGAGAAATCCGACGACGGACGGGCCTGCGTCCAGGCCTGATAGGCGCCGCCGCGCGCCTCGGCTATGGCTCGCACCAGCTCACCCGGAACGCGCGTGGCCTTGTCATATTCCCGGTTCAGGATGCGAAGGCTCGCTGGGTCGGAGTTGGGACTATCGCCTGCCTCGTGGATGAGATCTCCGAGCTCGGGGTCTGTAAAGAGCGTGTGGGTCGCCTGCTCGAGCGTCGCTATCGCCCTCGCGCGAGCGGGACCCCCCTCCGGAGGCATCATCGCCGCCTGATCCCACTCCAAGAGCTTGATGGCGCTTCCATAGTCGTTTAGCTCTCGAAGCCGTTGCTCGAGGTTCGTCCAGGCGTCTGTCATGCAGGGAAAGGTACCGAACTCGTGCGCCTTTCGCCGCCTGCCTGCGTACCCGACGCTTGTCCATCCGGCGGACGTGGCCCGGCCATAGGATGCAGTCGTGAAGGTGGCTCTGGGATCTGATCACGCAGGCTTCGGGCTGAAGGGCCGGGTGGCGGAGCACTTGAAGGCAGGGGGCCATGAAGTCGTGGACTTCGGGACTCACTCTCGGGCTTCGGTTGATTACCCATGGGTGTGCGCCGAGGTCGGCCGGGCGGTTGTTTCGGGCCGGGCGGAGGCCGGCGTGGTGGTGGGCGGCAGCGGCCAGGGCGAACAGATCGCCGCCAACAAGGTTCGTGGCGTGAGGGCGGCACTCTGCCAGAATGAGTTCACGGCCCGGCTCGCGCGCTTGCACAACGACGCCAACGTTCTCGCTCTGGGCGAGCGCATCGTGGCGGCGGAGTTTGCTCTCGGAATCGTCGACGAGTTCCTGGCGACCGGGTTCGAGGGTGAGCGACACGCTCGCCGAGTCGGCCAGATTCACGAGATAGAAGAAGACGAGTGTGACCCTGGAAAACAGGGGGGCCGGCAGGGAGAGGAGCTTTAAATGAGCAATCCGGGTTGGGCCGACTGGGCGGCGGTCGAGAAAATCGATCCCGAAGCAGCCGACGCGATACTCGCCGAGGTACA